>JANNQH010000101.1:0-2180 GCA_031400655.1 Deltaproteobacteria bacterium
CGTGAATCGCTTGCCCATCTACCTCGCCTTCGAGGCTTCGCGGGTCTCCGATTTCCGGAGAATCCGAAGCCCACTCTTCAGCGGGAGCGAGCAGCCAGAGGCTTCCCGCCGACCGCGGAAGCGGTTGGTACGTTCGATTGCGAGTAGTGATTCGGGGGCGTCGGGAAATTATTTGTGTGTGGACTCACGCTTCGAGCGCGAGCACGGGCATTCGCCCGGCCATCCACGGCGATGCACGGATTCGCTCGTCAGATGGGTATCGGTGTCACACGAATTGGCGATGTGGTTTGTAGAAATGACGGACTAGCAGCTCTCAGGGAGTGCCCGGGCACCGCATTCGATTGGCGGGGGCTGATCGGCTACGAATTCGTGATGAGCCGCACGGTTGTCAATCGCGCACAGCTTTCTGTGCGCGTGATGCCCAAAGACTCTCGCGTCGCGCGGGCGGGTGCGGAACCCGCCAATTCGTGGTCTTGCCGTCGGGATCTTTGAAATACTCCGCTTCCAGCAGTGCAGCAATTCGGTCATGCAGGACGTCATACCGCTTGCCGGTGTCGAGCAGGAATTTGTTGAGACCGGCGTCGGGCTCCACCTCGGCCATGACCTGACACATATGACGTTCGTGGTTGATGCCGTTGATCAATCCGATCAGCACCGTGCGCTCGTATTCGCGGCCGCCATGACCAATCGCAGGCGCGAAGTAGCGTGCGCGGTCTTCTCCGATCGCCCGGCGCTTGCGCTTTTCCATTTCGGGCAGTGGATCCAGATCGATCCGCACGCCGGGGTAGTCCCTGGCAATCCGCTCCAGCTCTGCCTCGAGCTCGCCACCGAATGCAGCGACGGCGGTGACGATTTCGTCGATCTTTGCCGATTCGACTTTTGCATAGAGAATCAGCTCGGACCGATCGAGATTGGAAGCATCCCTGTACAAAAGGCTGTAACCCTCGCTCAGCATGAGGCGCTCCGCGCTCAGCTCCGGAGGCTGCTCGCGACTCCCGAGAGTGACGCATGGAGAGCCAGAATTCGGGCTGGCGCAGCCTACCCCGAGGTACGTGAGCATCAGGGTGCAGAGGAGGACTCGCTGGATCACGTACAGCCCCGCACCAGGAAGGCGATGATCAGATCGAAATCGGAACCCCGATCAGCCAGAGCACACCCCAGCCGACGGCTCCTTCCTCGTCACGCCAATTTCTTCGCGGGGTTCGATCGCGGCCATGCTGCACGGCGGACTGCTTGAAATTCGCGAGGGCGAGCTGGACATCAACTGTCGAAGAGTTCTCGATCGGGCCCAATTCGATCTCCTTCCAGAAGGGAACGAACTCGCGAAGCAAGAAGCGAGCCCACTGTTTTCCGGCGACGTCGGACGAAGACGTGCGAGGAGTTGCACCCCTCGAGGCGAAATGAGCGGTTTCTACAAAAGGGACCTTGTCCAGACCACGGTCTTCTATTGTCGGGCTTCGGAGACGGGCGGATCGATGCCGGGCCCCAATGGGCATGAATCGTGCTCTAATGCGCTGGAATGGAACTCATGCTCGATGATCCTGCTCTACTCCAGCACGCGAGGTCCGCGAGGACGCGTGCGATCACGGTGTTGCTCGTCCTGAGCGTCATTTTCGTCGGCGCATGCGCCACCGCCGTGCCGCGCCCGGTCCTCGAGGCCCCCCGAAGCGAGCTCGTGGTCACCGCGACTGCGTACAACTCGACCGCGGCACAGACCGACTCGGATCCGTTCATGACCGCTCACGGAGTCCGAATCGAGCCGGGGAAGCAGCTCCCCGCCTCGTCAATCGTCCCAGCGGCCCAGCGGCGGCGGCTCGCGGTCCGGATCGTGCTGACCGTACGGGCCGAGACTGAAGAAGAAGAACTCGCAGCCCTCCGGCCCCGCGCCCTCGGACCCGTAGGCGAGCCCGCCGCGGATCCAGCGCACCTGGCCGGGGAAGAAGCTCCCCTCCCCCTCGATCACGAACTCGCCCTTCGTCACGAGGTAGAGCGTGTCGGAGGTATGCCAGTGCGGCGCGGCCCGGTGATGGGGCGGCAGACGCAGGAGCATGCAGTTCTTGCCGAGCACCGGGCTCACGACCCACTTCATCATCACACCGAGATCACGCCCGTTCGCATCGACGAACGACTCCCACGGCAGCGTCTCGAGGTCGACGCCGGTGCGCTCGGGCAGGAGTGCC
>JANNQH010000102.1:0-1964 GCA_031400655.1 Deltaproteobacteria bacterium
TACCCATATCGCCCAGCCGGCTCTCTCGACCCAGTTACGGCGCGACATCGATCCGACCCCGGCTCACACCGCAAGGTTCGGCACCAGCTCCTCGCCCACGATCCGGATGCTCTCCATCACCGTCTCGTGCGCGACGCCCCCCATCTGCATCAGGCACATCAGCCGGTCGCAGCCCACCTCCGCATACCGCTCCATCTTCTTGCGGCAGGCTTCGATGTCGCCGATCACGACCGATTCGATCGTCTCCATCACCTCGAACGCCTCGACCGGGTCGATCTTCTCGCCGGCGACCTGGCGGTTCAGCAGCGCAATCACGGGCACGGGGTCGTCGAAGTCGAGAGCGTCGTGGACCTCGGCCTGGGCAAGCGCCGTTGTGCGCTCGGGCCGCGTGTCAGAGAACTCGCCGCGGATGGCGTCGATCCAGACCGAGCGCGGAACGTGAAAGACCGAGGGGGCCGCGTTGATGAACCAGAGGACGGCCTCGGCGGCGCGGGACTCGATCGCCTGCTTGCGTGTCTCGGCGCATAACGTGAAGGTGAAGATCGAGCGCTGCGCGTTCACGAAGGCGCCGACGGGCTTCGCCTCTCGCAGTCCGCAGTCGTAATGATCGAGCAGCGCGCGAAGATTCGCGAGGGAAGTCAGGAGCGTCGTGCCGAGCACACCCACGCCCAGGGAGCCCGCCAGGAAGAAAGATTCCGGGCTCGTCGAAGTCTGCCAGAGCGGCGGGTGGGGTCGCTGAAGTGGCTTCGGAACGACATCGCGTCGGGGGATCTTCGCGAAGCGGCCATCCCACTCGAAATCATCTCGCATCCACATCTGCGGGATCATGTGAAGCGCCTCGACGAGCTGGTCGCGAGCTGTCTCCGGATCGATCTCGAAGGTCTCCCACTCGGTCCCTCCCGAGCGCGCGAGCCCGAGCTCGAGACGCCCACCGCTCGCGATGTCGGTCCAGGCGGCGCGCTCGGCGATCCGGATCGGGTGGTTGATATGGAAGGGCGCGAGCACGCCCGAATGGCCAAGGCGGATGCGCTGGGTGTGCTGCGAGAGAATCGCTAGGATCAGCTCGGGGGCTGAGCTGTAGCTGAATTCCGGGGCGCCATGATGTTCGACGGTCCACCAGCAGCCGAAGCCCTGCTCGTCGGCGAGGCGGGCCTGCGCGATCGCATCGAGCAGGACCTGGCGCTCGTGCCCCTCTTCCCAGGGTTTGCCCCAGGGCTTCGCCCGCTGCAGCTCGGAGAAGATGTCGAGGATCACTGAGCCACCTCCCGTCGAATAGCGCCACTCCTGCGCCTCGATCGACACTACACTCGCACGACCGGGAGCGCTCGCTCGAGGAGGTCGTCGATGTCACGGAATTGGGAGGTCCAGTCGCTCTTCCACTTCGTCCTGAACGTCTCGAACCTCGAGCGATCCCTCGAGTTCTACCAGCGACTCGGCTTCCGCGTGCTGCGCGACAACCGCGACATCGTCTGGCCCCCGATGGTCGCCGAGAATTTCGGCATGCGTGTCGCCCAGGGCCGCGGCGCGCTGCTCGCGCTCGGCGAGAGCGCAGATCACACGCGGCTCGACCTGATCGAGTGGCTCGAGCCACGTTGGGGCGGGCTCGAGAAACCGACTTCGGCACGCGAGGTCATCCCCCGCGTCATCGCACTCCGCACGCGCAATGTCCGCGCAGCCTACGCGGAGCTCTCCGCAGAGGGCGTCGAGTTCATCGGCCGGCCACGCGACCCCGATCCGCGAGTCGGAATCGAGTCCGTCGTCTGCTGCCGCGATCCCGATGGGACGATCGTCGAGCTGATCGAGTACATGGGGGAAAGGCTGGGGAGTCGGATCGACCTGCTCGAGCGGCGGGGTTGAGCTGAGCCTCTGCGACTCATCTTCCCCTCATGGAGAGATCATGCGGAGCCGGGCTCCGCCGCCACGGAGTCGAGCACCCGTCGAACGAGTGCGCGCAAGAACCGAAA
>JANNQH010000103.1:0-11108 GCA_031400655.1 Deltaproteobacteria bacterium
GTGGGTTCCCTCGGCCAGTTCGAAGGCGAGATACTCCTGATCGAGGATCTCGAGGGCTTTTCGACCGTCGAAACGAAGCTCGACGAGGGAGTAGGAATGGTGTGCGTCCGCACGATAGAAATAGACCCGTGCCCGCCCAGGGCCCGGCTCCGGCGCCTCGGTGAACAGGGGACCTACGGCTTGCTCGTGCGCACAGCCCGCGAGAACCGCCACAAACATCAGCCCGAGCAGAGCGATCTTCGGCTTTAGGAAAAGTATCCATTCGTGTCCGCTGATCACTCGAGCTGAAACTTTCGACATGCGACGAGCATAGCCGCCGAATCGGGGTGTGATGCGAGCGTCCCTTCCGCCTCGTCGAAGGACGCTGGCGCGCCGCGCGGACTCCGCCGCATGTTCGGATGACGGCCTGGTCGACGACCCGACTTGAGCCCTCGACGACTCCCGGGCGACCCGACCGACCGCGCAGTATGCCAATACTCCGCCGAGCCAGTTTGATTGTAGACAGCGGCTCTGGGTTTCGCGTGATGAGCACTCGTGGACCGACTATCTCGGCGGAGTTCGAACATTGGACGCTCTGCCGCTCCAGTTTCTCGGGTTGATCATGGCTGGCTGGGCGGAAGACGCACCCGGTTCACCGGCGTTCAACGGCGTCGTGTTGCAGAGCGTGCGCAGTCTCCTGTTCGTCGTCAGCGTGGCTCGAGCCGAACGGGGATCCGTTTCCAGGCGTTGAGCTCGTTGGATCGCATGCGGGCCGGTTCCCCTGCGAGTTCGATGCGGGAGAACATGGAGAAGAACTCCTCGAGGAAGATGCGGGCTTCGAGGCGACCGAGCGCGGCTCCGAGACAGAAGTGTTCACCGAAGCCGAAAGCCACATGAGGGTTGGGGTTCCGGGCGACGTCGAACTGCTGCGGCTCTGCGAAAACATCCTCGTCCCGGTTGGCCGAGGCGTACATCATGACCACACGATCACCGGCACGGATGAGAGACCCCGAAAGCTCGCTGTCCCGGGTCGCGGTCCGGCGGAAATAGTGGACGGGCGTTAGCCAGCGCAGGAACTCCTCGACGGCGCTCGGGATCAAGCTCCGATCGGATTCGAGGCGGGCGTACTGAGCGGGCTGACGCATGAGCTCGAGCAGGCCGCCCGAGAGAGTCGAACGCGTCGTTTCGTTGCCGGCGATCGCGATCTGCACGAAGAGCCCAGCGAAGGTCGGTAAGTCGACCTGCTCCCCCGTGAGCTCGGCGTTGCGCAGCACACGGAGCAATGAATCGTCGGAGGAGTCCGTGCTCGAAGCCGCCTTCTGGGCAAGCTCGTAGGCGTAGGCCCCGAAAGCCAGGGCGCTCTGGGTGCCGGCATCGCGCCCCTGCGTCAGCTCGGGATCGGCGGCACCCGCCAGTAGATCCGCCCAGTCACCAACGCGCTCGCGATCGGATTCTGGAATCCCGAGCAGATCGCAGACGATCGCGAGCGGAAGCGGACGCGCGAGGTCCACGACCAGATCGCACTCTCGTCGATCGGCAGCCCGCTCGAAGGTCTGTCGAACGACCTCACGGATGCGGTGTTCGAGCCGACGAACCGCGCGTGGTGTGAAGGAGTAAAGCACCCGCTTGCGGATTTCGGTGTGACGAGGCGGGTCGAGTGACAGCAAGGTCGGCAGCTGATCCGTGGAGTCCGCGAGCTGCATCCCCTTCGTTTGCGCGGAGAAAAGCTGCGGCTGTCGAGAGACCGCGATGACATCCGCATGCCGCATGACCGCCCAATAGCTTCCTACGCCCGGCATCTCTTGAAGGCTCACGGGATCTCGGCGTCGAATTGCGGAATAGACCTCGTGCGGGGGACCCGATGCACTGAGAACCTCGATGTCGAGCAGGTGTTTCACGATGATTCTTCTTCCTCTTGGCGCTCTGGGGTCCGCTGCGATCCGTCACACACGATGCTCTCGAACCAGGATCGAAAGCTGGGCTCGTCGCGCGCGTCGAACAGGGGAGTCGGTGGCGAGCCTGTCGAGATTTTCACAACTGCCCTCCCCGATCCGGGGCGAGGCATGTTCCTCGTCGAGACCTTCGGGCGTCCTTCGAGAAGCGATGCCGTCGGTCCAATGTCCCCGGCCGGAGATCTCTCAAACTGCAGGCTCGCGCTCCCATCGGGTCTGAAGCGTGCGGCGCAGACCGAACTCGCGGCGCTGCTCGACTCGCCACGCGACGCGGGTAAGGGCTCGGCCGATGTTGCACTCTTCCTCCTGAATGCCGAAGTAACCACCTTGCCGGAATCGTGCGGTCACCTCGCACAAGTATTGACCGGGTCGACGCGCGGGCGCGTAGTCGAGCCTTCGGATCTCGATCTCGTGAAGCGCGCTCCGGTGGCGCCCGAGGAGCTGCTCCACCTCCTTCGACAGCGAGCGGAATTCGTCGCTCGTGAGGCCGGGAATCTCGATTCGGGTGTTCATGGGGATGCTCTCCTTGTTTGGGTGCTCTTAGGATCGGCCTCTCGACGAGATTCGACAAATAGGAAATATTGATGCGTCGATTCCAAAAAACCGAATGAGGAACCGCCATGGAGTGGCTCAACTACCACCATCTTCTCTACTTCTACATCGTCGCGAGAGAGGGAAGCATTGCGCGCGCATCGAAAGTCCTCCGACTCGCGCAACCGACACTTTCGGGCCAGATTCACAAGCTTGAAGATTCTCTCGACGAGAAGCTCTTCGAGCGTCAGGGTCGGAATCTCGTCCTGACGGAGATGGGCCGAGTCGCGTACCGCTACGCCGAGGAGATCTTCTCCCTCGGCGGCGAGATGAGAGAAGCGCTGCGCGGGCGCGCCGTCGACCGCGTCCCGCGGCTCCATGTCGGGATCGCGGATGTGCTGCCGAAGCTCGTGACCCGTCGGCTGTTCGCCGCTTCCAGGCTGATCGAACAAGGGGTTCAGCTCGTGCTGCGCGACGGCAAATCGTCGGAGCTGATGGCAGCACTCGCGGCCCAGGAGTTCGATCTCGTGATCAGCGACGTTCCGATCCCGCCGAACATCAAGGTGCGTGCCTTCAACCACCCGCTCGGGGAGTCGACGGTCTCGTTCTTCGCGACGAAATCCCTCGCAAGGCGCTTGAAGGGTCGCTTCCCGAACTCTCTCGACGGGGCACCCGTGCTGCTTCCCACAGAGAACACGACGTTGCGGCGCTCGCTCGACCAATGGTTCGGAGAGGTCGACGTGCGGCCCCGGATCGTCGCGGAGATCGAAGACAGCGCGCTGCTCAAGGTCTTCGGCCAGCACGGGACGGGGATCTTCCCTGCGCCCACGATCGTGGCGGAAGACGTGATGCAGCAGTACGGCGTCGTACGCCTCGGCGTCGCGAAGAGCGTGATTGAGCGCTTCTTCGTGATCACGGCGGAGCGGCGCATCACGCATCCCGCGATCGCGGCGATCGTGGCCGCGGCGCGGGCCGAGCTGTTTTCATGAAGGGAGCCCGGACGGTTCGGTTGAGCCGGGAAGAGCGGAGAACTCGCCTCGGGTAAAGCCGGCCCCCGTCGCCGCGGAGTCAATCCCCGTCGAGCACCGCACCGCGGCTCGCACTGCTCGCGTTGCGGGCGAACTTGGCGAGCACACCGCGCGTGTAGCGGGGGGCGGGCGGCTGCCAGGTCGCGCGCCGCCGCGCGATGTCGTCGTCTGAAACGTTCAGCTGGAGCAGGAGCCGGTGGGCGTCGATCGTGATCGAATCGCCCTCCTGAACGAGTGCGATGAGTCCGCCCGCGTAGGCTTCGGGGGCCACGTGGCCGACGACCATCCCCCAGGTGCCGCCGGAAAAGCGGCCGTCGGTGACGAGACCGACGCTCTCGCCGAGGCCCTGGCCGATCAGGGCACTCGTCGGCGCGAGCATCTCGGGCATTCCGGGCGCGCCCTTGGGCCCGAGATAGCGCAGCACCATCACGTCCCCCGGTCGGATCCTGCGAGCCAGGATCGCCTCGAGTGCACTCTGCTCGTCATCGAAGACGCGTGCTGGGCCGGTGATGACGGGATTTTTCAGACCGGTCACCTTCGCGACGCTGCCTTCGGGCGAGAGATTGCCCTTGAGGATCGCGAGATGACCCTTCTCGTAGAGTGGCCGGTCGACGGGCAGAATCACGTCTTGATCGCCACGCAGCGGCGGCACGTCGCACAGATTCTCGGCGACGGTCTTGCCCGTGATCGTGAGGCAATCGCCGTGCAGGAGGCCGGCGTCGAGGAGGATCTTCATGACCGCCGGGATGCCTCCGGCGCGGTGCAGGTCGATCGCCAGGTACTTGCCGCTCGGCTTGAGATCACAGAGCACGGGCACCCTTTGTCGCACTCGTTCGAAATCGTCGATCGTCCAGTCGATTCCCGCCGCGTGTGCGATGGCGAGAAAGTGGAGCACGGCGTTGGTGCTGCCCCCGATCGCCATGATGACGGCGACGGCGTTCTCGATGCTCTTGCGCGTCACGATCTCGCGGGGCTTGCGGTCGGCACGCACGGCATCGACGAGGGTGCGCGCCGCGGCGCGGGTGTGCTCGACGATCGGGTCCTCGACGTTCGCCATCGTGCTGGCGTAGGGGAGGCTCATCCCGAGGGCCTCGAAAGCGCTGCTCATGGTGTTGGCGGTGTACATGCCGCCGCAGGAGCCGTTGCCCGGAATCGCGCGGCGCTCGATCTGGTCGAGATCCTCCTTGCTCAGCTTGCCGGCGCTGAACTCGCCGACCGCCTCGAAGACGCTCACGATGTTGAGGTCCCGGCCCTGGTACCGGCCGGGCAGGATGGTGCCGCCGTAGACGTAGATCGCAGGCACGTTGGCGCGCAGGATCCCCATCATCCCGCCCGGCATGTTCTTGTCACAGCCGCCGAGGACGAGCACGCCGTCCATCCACTGTCCGCCGACGCAGGTTTCGACGCAGTCTGCGATCACCTCGCGGGAGACGAGGCTGTACTTCATCCCCTCCGTCCCCATCGCCATGCCATCGGAGATCGTGGGCGTGCCGAAGACCTGGGGGTTCGCACCACTCGCCTTGAGTTCCGCGACGGCCGCGTCTGCCAGGCGCTGCAGGCCGGCATTGCAAGGGGTGATCGTGCTGTGTCCGTTGGCGACGCCGATCATGGGATTGCCGAAGTCGGCTTCCTGGTAGCCGAGGCCATAGAACATGCTTCGGTTGGGCGCGCGGGCGACGCCCTCGGTGATGTGGCGGCTGCGGCGATTGGCAGGTGTCGTCATGGGCTCTCTTTGGCGGCGGGCCGCCGTCGCGGGTTTATAGCCGACTCGAAGCGACAACCTACAGCACGGGCGCATGCCTAGCCTCCCGCGCCCCCGCGCGCCGGGAAGCTGCGAGCAGACGAGCCGCGAAGGTTGCTCGACTCTGTATCGCCACGGCGAACGTTCGGGTTGGCTGCCGGCGGGACTGGCTTCCCCTCTCGAGTCCCGACATCCTTTGCTCATGACGAATCCGATACTTCCCGCCCATCAGCTCCCGACTTTCGATGCCCTGCGCATCACGGGGGCCAATCTCGAGACCGGCCTCACCAGCGCGGAAGCAGCAGAGAGACTTCGAAAATACGGTGCGAATCGCGTCGAGGCCCGCGGCGGCACGCCGGGATGGCTGCGGCTCGTTCGGCAGTTCACGGCGCCGCTCGTGCTGGTGCTGATCGCCTCCTCGCTCGTCACGGCCGTGCTGAAGGAATGGGTCGATGCCGCGGTCATCCTGGCCGTCGTCGTCGTGAACGCACTCGTAGGCTTTCTCCAGGAGTCGAAGGCGGAGAACGCCCTCGAGGCGCTCATGCAGATGGTGGTCGCCGAGGCCGTGGTGCGTCGCGACGGCAAGAAGACCCGCGTCGACAGCACCGAGCTCGTTCCCGGCGACATCGTGATGCTCGCGGGTGGGGACCGTGTGCCCGCCGATATCCGCCTGCTCGAAACCCGGAGCCTCCAGATCGACGAATCGTCGCTCACCGGCGAATCCGTGCCCGCCCACAAGCGCCCCGATCCGCTGAGCGCCGACACCGTCCTCGCCGACCGCGTGAACATGGCCTACGGGGGCTCGCTCGTGACCGCCGGCAGCGCCACCGGCGTCGTGTGGGCGACGGGCGACCGGACGGAGACGGGGCGCGTGGCCTTTCTCATCGCCGAAGCGGTCGATCTCACCACGCCGCTCACGCGGAAGATCGCGCGCTTTAGCGGCATCCTGCTGTGGGTCATCCTCGGGCTCGCGGCAGTGCTATTCGCCTACGGCGTGCTCGTGCGCGGAGGCAGCGTCGTCGAAATGCTGATGGCCAGCGTGGCGCTCGCGGTCGGCGTGATCCCCGAAGGCCTGCCTGCTGCCATCACGATCGTGCTCGCCATCGGCGTCGGTCGGATGGCCGGCCGTCGCGCGATCATTCGCAAGCTGCCCGCCGTCGAGACGCTCGGCAGTACGACCGTCATCTGCTCGGACAAGACCGGCACGCTGACGCAGAACAAGATGACCGTGCAGCGGATCTACGCCGGCGGGGAAACCTTCCACGTCAGCGGCACGGGCTACGAGCCGAAGGGCGAATTCCGGACGGCGACCGGGGAGGCTCTGGATGCCGGGGCCAGGCCCGCGCTGCACGAGTGTCTGCGCGCCGGCATGCTCTGCAATGATTCGGGGATCGTCGAGAAGAGCGGCGTGTGGATGATCGCCGGCGATCCCACCGAGGGTGCGTTGCTCGTCGCGGCCGAAAAGGCCGGCCTGCGCCACGCCGACATCCACGCCGGCTCGCCGCGGGTGGACATGATCCCTTTCGAGAGCGACTACATGTACCGCGCCACACTGCACGACCATGCCGAAGGACGCCGCATCTACAAGGCGGGCGCGTTGGAAGCACTGCTCGACCGTTGCAGCCAGATGCTCGATGCGCAGGGCGGTCTTGTTCCGCTCGACGGGGAAGGCGTGCGCGAGGCAGCGCAGAGCCTCGCCCGCGAAGGCATGCGGGTCATCGCCTTTGCGCGACGCGATGGATCGCACGTCCGCGAGAGTCTCGCGCATCATCATGTGAGCGAGGCCCTCACCTTCCTCGGCATCCAGGGGATGATCGATCCGCCGCGCGCGGAAGCCATCGCGGCGGTCGCGGCCTGCCAGAAGGCCGGCATTCGCGTGAAGATGATCACGGGCGACCATGCCGTCACCGCGCAGACCATCGCGCGGCAGATCGGCATCGCGGGTGCTTGCGATGCACCGGTCGTCAGCGGCCGCGAGCTCTCCGCCATCAGCGATGCAGACCTTCCCGAAATCGCCGACCGAACCGCCGTGTTCGCCCGCGTGGCGCCAGAGCAGAAGCTGCGGCTCGTGCGCGCGCTGCAGAGCCTCGGCCACATCGTCGCCATGACCGGCGACGGCGTGAACGACGGCCCTGCCTTGAAGCAGGCCGACATCGGCATCGCCATGGGCATCACCGGGACGGATGTGGCCAAGGGCGCGGCCAGCATGGTGCTCGCGGACGACAACTTCGCCACGATCGCCGCCGCGGTCGAGGAAGGGCGGGGCGTCTACGACAACCTCGCGAAGTTCATCGTCTGGACGTTGCCGGTGAGCATCGGGTTCGCACTCATCCTGCTCACCAGCGTCGCCCTGGGCGTCACGCTGCCGACTTTGCCCGTGCATCTGCTGTGGGTGAACCTCACGACCGCCCTCTTGCTGGGCCTGATGCTCGTCTTCGAGCCGCCCGAGGCCGACATCATGCAGCGGCCGCCGCGCGATCCGGACGAGCCCATCTTCGACTTTGCCCTGTTGATGCGTACGGGTCTCGTCTCGTTCTTGATGCTCGTCGGCGCGTATTCTGTGTTCTTCTTCGAGCAACACGGCGGCGCCAGCATCGCGCAGACGCGCACTGCGGTCGTGAACATGGTGGTCGCCGTCGCCGGCGCCTACCTGATCAACTGCCGCAGCCTACGCCGCAGCATCTTCAGGATCGGCTGGTTCAGCAATCCGCGGCTGTGGCTCGGGATCGGCCTGACGGCACTCCTGCAGCTCGCTTTCACCTACGCGCCCGTCATGAATCGCTTCCTCCACACGGCGCCGATCGAGTCTGGAGCCTGGCTCCGGATCGCCGGCGTTGCGTTCAGTGTGCTGTTGATCGTCGAGGTGGAGAAGAAGTTGCGCTCGAGTTGGGCTCAGTAGGCATCTCCGCCCAAGCTGTGATCCGTCCGCCATGGCAGAGCCCGACGCATCCGCTCTCCGGGCCCGTGACCTCGCGGCTGAAGCGTGGGCCGAGGTGTGTGAGCCTCTGGGCCTTCAGCTTTCGCCGCTGGGGCTGCAATTAGCGGAGCGGGTCGGACCCGCGGCCAGGGTCATTGGTGTCGACGGCGTCTTCTCGCGCTTCGGAGTCATGCGTTTCTCGGACTCGATCGCGGCCTTCGCTGGCTTCCGACGCATGCTGAAGCCCTCAGCCCGGCTCGCCTTTGTCTGTTGGCGCCCGCTGGAAGAGAACGAGCTGGACCTGCTTCCCCTCCGCGCGGCGGGTCTTGAACACCTGATCGACCACACCCCGTTCGGCTTCGCGGATCCCGACACGGTGCATGCCATCCTCAAGGCTGCTGGCTTCTCTCGAGTCACGATCCAGGCACACGACGAGGCCGTGTCGAGCGGCGACCGAGCCCTGTCCGATCGGGCCAGCGCCGCGCTCGTGGCCATGCCGGTCGTCGTGTTGACCGCTGCAAGGCAGACCGGAAAAAGTCTGCTTGCCTGGAGAGACAGCCAGCTCCTCCGGCCGGAGATCTGTTAGTGGCACACCGCATCCGGCGACGAAGTCGATTTCGTGATCGAGCGAAAGCGAAAGCTGCTGCCAATCGAGGTCAAGACGACGAGCTGGCCGCGGGTCTCGGACGGACGACACCTCCAGGCCTTTCGAGAGGAATACGGCAAGTCTGCGCGGGCGGGGCTCGTGCTGCACACGGGGACGGCGCTCGAGTGGTTGGCGCCAGGGGTCCTCGCGGCTCCGTGGTGGGCGGTGATGTAGGGGCGGGTCAGCCCGACGATCGTGCCGGGCCGGGGCGCGCTGAATTCTCATGGAAGATAGGAATTCCTGGAGGCGTTTTCCGAACCGCCGCGAACGTGCATTACATCACCCGAGCCGTGCCGTGGCCTGTTTGGGGGGAGACCGCACGGCCCACGGCCAACAGTTCGCTGTCCCCAAGTGCGGCCTCGTAAACGGAATCATGTCTGCCAGTCCCCCGGGTTCGAATCGTGGCCAAAGCCCTGGGCAGTCGGCTAGCGTGGTCGGCATGTCGTTCGGACGAAGGGTCTGGTCGGGATGAGCGTCGTTGGCGTAGTGCTCTCCGGTGGCGGCGCGCGGGGGGCCTACGAAGCAGGCGTCCTCAGCTACGTGTACGGCGACTTCGTCAAGAAGACGGGACGTGTGGCGCGCTTCGATATCGCCTCAGGCTCGAGCGTCGGGGCGGTCACGGGAGCCTTCCTGGCCTCGATCGCCCACGAGCCGGTCAAGGGCGTCGAAAAGCTGGTACAGCTCTGGCAAGAGCTCGAGTTCTCCCGCGTGCTCAGCTTTGGCCTGCGCGAGCTCACTTTCCTGCCCCGCGTCTGGCTCGGCGGCGCAAAGCCACAGGGCCTGTTCGACGCTGAGCCGCTGGCCCGGTTGATCGGCAGCAATATCTCCTGGCTCAACCTGAGGCGTAACATTCGTCGCGGCGTGATGCGCGCGTTCACGCTCGCCACAACGCACGTGGCCACGGGGCGCACGCACGTATTCGTGGAAATGTGCCCCGCGTACGTGAGGCCCGACAACGTGGGCCGCTCGGTCGTGATGCGCCGCGGGCCGCTGAGTGCCAACCACGTGCTCGCGTCGGCGGCCATTCCGCTCGTATTTCCGATGGTCGAGATCAACGGCGAGCTGCACTGTGACGGCGGCCTGCGCGCAAACACGCCCACGGCGCCGACCATTCATCTGGGCGCAGATCGGCTGTTCATCGTGGGCCTTTCCGCCGAAAAACGCGACAAGTTGATTCCCACGCTCACCGCAGACCGCGCGCCCGGCGCTTCGTTTCTGTTCGGCAAGGTGCTCGACGCCTTCTTTCTCGACCACCTCGACGAAGACATCCGCGAGATCGAGCGCATCAACGAGTACATGGAGATCGGTACGAGCGCGTTTGGCCCCGACTTCATTTCAACCATCAACCAGAAGGCCCGGGAGAGGGGAAAGCCCGAGCGCTTGCCCGTGCGGCTTGCGGTCATTCGGCCCAGCATCGACCTCGGCCAGATCGCGCACGAGTACCTCAGCGAGCGCACGGGCAAGCGCGCCGCCGACTCGTTCGTTGCGCACGCACTGCTGCGCGCCATCGACGTGGGCCAGGCCGCTGAAGCGGATCTGGCCAGCTTTCTCTTGTTCGACGCCGGCTACGCGCAGTTGCTCATCGATCTCGGGCGCCGTGATGCCGCGCGCAAGCACGATGAGCTCGCCGACTTCTTCTTCTCGTGAGCAGATGGCGTGACGGTGTCCGCGCGCTGCTGATCTTCTCCGCGCGGCGTCTCGCTTCTTGGGGCTGACAGCATGCCCGGTTGCCGAAGCCACCGCCTCGTTTCGTCCAAAGACGAAACCGCCAGACCGCAGTACTTCGCATGCACGGTCAGCGCATCGCCTCGCCACCCGGCAACGCGGACCTGTTTCAGGCACCTCCTCTAGCGCTCCGAAGGTTCCAGATCCGTCGGCTCGCTCGGTCCCGTCGCCATTGCCGTCCTCCTCTCGAGGACAGCGATCGCACCTGAGATCAGACGAACTCGAAACATGGGGTTCTTGAGCGCATACATCACATTCGCGATAGAAGAGACGACGCCGCGCAATCCCAAGACGAAGCTCGGCTCGAAGTCGGTCAGGTAGTCGCTTCGTTCGCCTCCGTTCCGCACCGCCGCCAACTGACCGACGTTGCTCAAACTCGCGAGACCCGCCATCGTCGGCGCCGCCACCCGCTCATCGGCCGAGGATGAAGAACATGAAATGGTCCTTGAAGATCGCCGAGTTCCGCGGGATCGCCGTCTACGTCCATGCCACATTCCTGATCCTGATCGGCATCGTCGTCCTCTCCCATTGGGCCGTCGGCCACGACCTCGTAAAGGCGCTCGAGGGCGCGGCTTTCATGCTGGTTTTG
>JANNQH010000104.1:0-1620 GCA_031400655.1 Deltaproteobacteria bacterium
GGCGAAATCGTCGGCTTCGCCGTCGTCGCCGCCACGGTCCGAGTCGCGCTGGCGCGCGTGGCGACATCCTGCTCCGAGATCACGTCGAGCACGATGCGCGGCGGGCTCGCGAGGATCATTTCCTTGAGCTTCAGTCCGCCACGCGCGAGCCGGATGCGGGCGACCGAACGTTCGCCGTTCGGCTCGACGACGACCTGCTCGATGAAGGATTTAGAGGATTGGATGCGGCGGGGAATCGAGGCCGCCTCGAGCGAGACGATCAGCTCGGAATTCTTTGCGCTCGGGTCACTGCGTTCGATGCGGTAGCCGGCGGCGCGGTCGAGCTCGAAGACGATGCGGGTGAAGTCGGGATGTCGGCCGACGCGCACCTCGACGACTTCGGCCGCCCACGCCTGCGATGTCCCGGCGAGCAGCCCGACCAGGCAGAGCCAGGTCCATGCCCCGCGCCGGTACCCCGAGCCGCGTCGACCGGGCGCAGGCCCGGGCCGCAAGCGTTCGGTCCGTTGGTTCGTCATCGTGCTCGGCACCTCCCTGTGGAACTCGCGGTGATGGCCTTGCCTCACGTCGAATTCCGTCTCACCCGGCGCCCATGCCAGCCCACTTGCATGAGCAGTTGCACGGGTGCTGCCAGCCTCTTCGGAGTGCGATCGGAACCACTTGATGAAAGATCCAAGGAGCCCGGTCGCGCCCCACCCGAGCCTTTGCCCGGGCGCCATTCGGGATCGTCGAGCGGCGCGCGGGAGGTGGCGCGTCGGCCTCTCACGAGATCGCATCACGAAATCGCAAGAATCTGCCCAAGTACCCGAATTGCCTCACTGATGCGCGGACCGTACCACGAGACCAGGGTGCCGTCGATCAAATAGATGCGAGCGTGGACGGAGGCCGGACAGTCGAGCCGGCGAAGCGCCTCCCGATCCGCCTCGGCGAAGGCGTAGGGCTCGCTCGGCAACAGCATCACGTCGGGCGCCGCACGTTCGATCGCCCGGAGATCGACGATCGGATAGCGCCGCTCGGCGCGACCGCTGCGAGCATCGGATACGGGTTCTGCGAACACGTTCGCACCGCCACATAGCTCAATCAAATCATGGATGTACGTGTCCGCTGCCACGCTCATCCAGGGATCGCGCCAGATCGCGCAGAAGACCCGGGGCGGGCGGGCTCCCGCAGCCCGAGCCCGGCTGCGGCGTGCCTCGGCATCGGCGACCGCCGCCAGCACGGGGCCGACGACCCGGGCTTCGCACTCGGCGGTCGCGCCGAGCGTGGCCAGATCCCGGAGCAGCTCGGCGCCCTCGCGGACGGTGCGCGGGTAGGTGACCCAGACATCGATCCCCTGCGCGGTGAGCTGGCGCACGACCCGGGCGGTGTTCTCTTCCTGGTTCGCAATCACGAGGTCGGGCCGCACCGCCAGGATGCCGGCCACGTCGGTGTCCTTCGTCCCCCCGACCCGCGGCAGCCCATCGAAGGCCCCCGCTGGAAGCACGCAGTATTCGGTCACCGCGACCAACCGGTCTCCGAGCCCGAGCAGAACGAGCGCCTCGGAGAGACTCGGAACGAGGCTCACGATCCGCCCGAAGAAGCGCTCGGGCAGATCGGCCCGACGCCAGGCCACCCGGGGATGGG
>JANNQH010000105.1:0-2595 GCA_031400655.1 Deltaproteobacteria bacterium
GCGCGACCATCACACCCCTCCTCGCACACGAGGCCGGGACGACTTGGTCGCCCCGGCCCGCGCTCACCCTATCGGCCCTGATTGCTAGTCGATCTCACGCCAGTAGAGCGTGCCGTGCTCGGAGTCGGCATTGCCGCTGTCGATGTTGATCAGCTCGCCGTCCTGCTTCGAGATGATCAGCCGATTGCCGCCCTCGCCAGGCGCGATCGAGAGCCTCGCGTCCGTCGGCATGCCCTTGCCGAGATCCAGCGAGCGGTCAGTGCCGGCAATCGGGCTTGCCGTGCTCGGCGGCCCGAAGAAGCCCTGTCCGCATTTCGCGAGGAAACCGTAGAGCGCAGACTCGCCCGAGGGCTCGCAGACGTTCGAGAGATCCGGCAGGAACGTCGACGCGAAGAAGAAGGCGTTGAAGACCTCGCTGTTGGTCACGAACTTCTCGCCGTCGGCGACTTCGAAGTAGAAGCCCTTCGGCGCGACGCCCGGGCAGCTGTCCTCGTAGACCGTGACGTCAGTCAGATGGCCGCCCGCGAGAACGTCGCGACCATCGATCGTGGCGAGCGTCCCTGCGTCCCAGACATCACGGTCCTTGAGCACGAAGTAACGATTCATGAGCGTGCAGCCCCGCAGCGTGCTCGAACAGTTCAGGTCCGAGCGCTCGCCCGTGCCCATGCCGAGGTACAGGATGCCGTTCACGAGGGTCGCGGCCGGTGCGAAGTAGAAGCTGCGCGAATGAGCGCCCGCCGTGCGGGTCGGGTCGTCGCTCATGAACTTCCGGAACGGCCAATTGGGCTGGTACAGGTTCGAAGCGCTCGGAGCGTCGGTGCCGCGGGCGCGCACGACCCACTTCCAGACGTTGCCCCCGAGATCACCGACGTAGATCAGGTCGGCGAAGCCGTCCTGGTCGTAGTCGAGGACACCGGGGCTCGACGGAATCGCGTAGAGCATGTCCGAGACCTCGCCGGTGCCAGCGCCGAACTTGCGAACCGCAATCGGCTCGCCCGTCCCGATGTCGAGCATCGCGACCCCACGTCCCTTCAGGCTGGAGGCGTTGTACAGCGCCGCATTGTTCGGATCGCTCGTCGCGTCGTACCCGAAGCCGATCACGGCCACCCACTTTTCGACCAGATCGCCTGACCCGTTCTGGAGGCGAACGCGCGTGATGACGGGCTGCGACCAGGTCTCGCCGACATAGGCGCGCCAGGCCGAGTCATCCTCGGTCGGGAACTCCCACATGTAATTCGGAAAGCCGCTTGCCGCCGGATCCGTCACGTCGAGGGCGAGATAGTGCTCGCCACCTTCGCGCAGACCCGTCACGAGCACCGTCTTCCACTCGTCCGAATCCTTCGCATTTTTCGGATCCGTATCGCTGTCGATCCAGACATCGGCCACCGAGGGCGAGCCGTCGACCGTCAACGGATGCAGGCTCGCGTCACTCTTCGCGAGATCCATGACCCTCGCGCGCGCGCCCCAGGGCATGAAGCCGAAGATTTCCGCGCCCGTGCCTTCGTCGAAATGCGCTGGCGTCGGCGTCGTCACCCACTCGCCGGCATTGAAGCCGTGCAGAAATCCGTCGTTGGCGCCGGCGATGATCACGCGGTCGCGGTGGACTAGATCCGTGTCCGCCGCGAACGCCAGGTACGAGACTTCCGGGATGTACGCGCTCGGCGGACCGACCACGACCGGGTTCGAGTGGAAGATGTCACCCAGCTTGTCGTCCTGTGACAGGCCGCTCACGACCTGGACCCGCTCGACGCAGCCCTGGAAATCGTCACCGCCGCCAGAGGTCATGCCGGTGCCCCACTCGCAGCCCGCGAGATAGGCGACGATCGCCTCATCGAGATCAGCAGCGCTCGTCACGCTCACCGAAGGCGGATACAGCGAGGTCGTCCCGAGCGCCCCGCCGAGGTCGGCCCCTTCGACGTTGTGGTCGAACGTGACCACGTCCTGTCCAGGCGAGCCCGCGAGCGAGATCTGGAGATTGCGATCGTTCGCGTCCGGCATCTCCTTCGAGGCGTTCCAGAAGGGCGGTCCATCGGCCTCCGACTTGAACGTGCCACCCGCGCAGATCGCGGGATCGGTCAGGTTGTCGAGGGCGCAGTCGCCATTCGCGTCGAAGATCTCGCCTGCGGCCGTGATCTTGTAGCTGCGCAGCAGGCCCGGCCAGAAGGGACGAGCATTCGTCGGCTGGAACAGCGTCGTATAGATCTGGCCGCCATCCGCCGTGCGGGCGGCAGGTACCGTAGCCGCCGAAAAGCCCTGGGACTTCGAGATGATGTCCTGGAGCGAGCTCACGAGGGCGGCGGTCAGGACCTCCGCCTGGTTGCCCGAGAAGTAGAGACCATTTCCGTTATCGGCCGTCTTGCGCAGCAGCGTATTGACCGCGCCGACCGTCGTGAAGCCCACGGTGTAGACGTCGACGAGCTGGGTCCCCGTGTGGTCGAGGCGGCAATCCTTATCCTGCATGAAGAGCGCGATGTCATCGAGATAGCCCGCACCGCCGGCGCTGCCCCACGGCGGATTCCCCACCTCGGGCGTACCGTCCGTTCCGATGTCCGCGTCGCCCACCGCATCGGGGGCGTAGTCGCCTACGAGATTGCC
>JANNQH010000106.1:0-2278 GCA_031400655.1 Deltaproteobacteria bacterium
CGCATCTACCACGCGCGCGAAACGATCCCGGTCGCGCCCGGGCCGCTTGCGCTGCGTTATGCGAAGTGGATTCCGGGGGAGCATTCGCCGTCGGGTCCGATCGGCGACGCGGTCGGCCTGCGCTTCCGGTCGGGCAAGCAGCTGCTCACCTGGGAGCGCGATCCGATCGATCCCTGGCTGATCCGCCTCGCGGTCCCGGACGGCGCCCGGCAGCTCGACGTCGAGCTCGACTACCTCGTGCCGAGCGGCGGCGACGGCTTCACGACCTCACCCGCGGCTTCGGCCCGGCTCGCCGTGCTCTCGTGGAACACCGTTCTGCTCTACCCGGACGGCGCCGATGCGGCTTCGCTCGAGCTCGAGCCCGCGCTCCTGCTGCCCGCAGGCTGGCAGGCGGCAAGTGCCCTGCGGATCGCTCGCGGGCGGGGCGAGAGCGTACGCTATGCGCCCGTCTCCCTCGAAACGCTGATCGACTCCCCCGTTGCCGCCGGGGCCCACATCCGCACCGTCCCGCTCGCCGCGCCCGCAGGTGCGCCCGAGCACCTGCTGCATCTCGTGGCCGACAGCGACGAGGCGCTGCGGCCGGAGCCCGAGGTGTTGGCGCCGCTCGAGCAGCATCTCGTGCTCGAAGCGTCCGCGCTCTTCGGCGCCCACCACTACGACCGCTACGACTTCCTCTTCGCGCTCTCCAACCACCTCGGCCATTTCGGCCTCGAGCACCACGCCTCGAGTGACAACCGCCTGCCCGAGCGCACCCTGCTCGAGACATCGAGCTGGCTCGGCGGATCCGGTCTCCTGCCTCACGAGTTCGTCCACTCCTGGAACGGGAAATACAGAAGACCCGAGGGCCTCGCGACCCGCGACTACCAGACACCGATGGTGGGCGACATGTTATGGGTCTACGAAGGCCTCACGTCCTACCTCGGCGATGTCCTCACCGCGCGCTCCGGCCTCGTCACCCCCGAGCAGGCCCGCGAGAGCCTGGCACTCCAGGCGGCAGGCCTCGCCTACACCAAAGGCCGCGACTGGCGCCCCCTCGCCGATACCGCCCGCGACGCGCAACACGCCTACGCAGCCCGCTCCGAGGGCACGAGCTGGCGGCGCGGCGTCGACTTCTACGACGAGGGCGTGATGCTCTGGCTCGAAGTCGACGCGCTGATCCGGACGCAGACCGCCGGCGAAAAATCTCTCGACGATTTCTGTCGCGCGTTCTTCGGGCCCCCGAGCGGCGGGCCGGAGGTGCGCCCGTTCACGCGTGCCGATCTGGTCGCGGCCCTCGCTTCCGTGGCGAGCCACGACTGGGAAGCGTTCTTCCGCGCCCGGGTCGACGGGCTGCGCTCCGGTGCACCGGTCGAGGGCCTCGAGGCCGCCGGCTGGAGGCTCGCCTACAGCACCAGGCCCAACGCATTCACGGAGGCCGACGCCGAACGCGAAGATGCCGGCACTGATCTGCGTTTCTCGCTGGGCCTCTTTCTCACGCAGGAGGGCCAGGTCGGCGACGTGGTGCCGGGTCTTGCGGCGGACGCGGCAGGCATCGGCGTGGGGGCGACGATCGTGGCGGTGAACTCGCGGGCGTACACGCCGACCGTGCTCAAAGACGCGCTGAAGAGCGCCAACGCCCGCGACGGCAAGCTCGAGCTCCTGATGCGCAATGCCGATTTCTTCTCGACACACCGGATCGACTACCGGGACGGCCCGCGGCATCCGCATCTCGTGCGGGACGAGGCGAAACAAGACTGGCTCACGCAGATTCTGACGCCGCGGACCTGGACGCCGGAAGAGAAGGCGGCAAAGAAGGCGAGCTGAGATCGGGGCCCGTGCGCCGTCGTCGCCCTGCCCGATCCCGGGCGTCGTGAAGCTATTCAGGATCCTCGAATAGACTGATCGAGCGGTAGGCCTTCGGGGCGCGCATCGGACCCGAACGCGGAATCGCTGCGGGGCTCGACGCCGGCTCCCGCGCGGGTACCGGTTTCGCCACCACGCTCTCATCCGCTTCCGTCGCAAAGTCGACCGCGGCGGGGCCAGGCGGACTCGCTGTTGCTGGTCTCGGCGACGAAAGCAGACTCGTGAGTCCCGCGAGCCCCGCCATACCGGCCCGTTCCGAAAACCCGCTGGGCACTTCGAAGAGCGAATCTGCCGCCACGACCCGCTCGACCGAGGCCACGCGAATCGCATTCTTCCCGGGCACGTCCCCTGCGCGCTCGAAGGAGAGCGGGAAGCCCCCGAATTGCACGACGAGATCGAGCGGCTGGCCCGGCACGAGCTCGACCGGGATCGGCAT
>JANNQH010000107.1:0-14979 GCA_031400655.1 Deltaproteobacteria bacterium
CGCAGGCGTTGTCGTAGCCCGCGTCGCATTCGAGACAATGACCACACGAGCGGGTCGAGACGACCGCGACGGGTTGCCCTGCTTCGAAGCCGACGACGCCGCGGCCCATGGTGTCGACCCAGCCGCCGACCTCGTGGCCGAGGGTGAAGGGCATCTTCCAGCCGAGAAACTTCTCCATTGCCGCGGGCAGCTGCGGCATGTGGAGATCGCTCTGGCACACGCCATTCCCGGCCACCTTGATGCGAATCTCCCCGGGCCCTGGCTCCGGCAGATCGATCTCGACGAGGCTCGGCGGCTCCTGCCACCGGAGCATTCGAAACGCACGCATCGTCTTCTTCATGGGGGGCTCCTCGAGCGCTTTCTGCTTCCGGTCGCGAACGGGGCGTTCCGGCGCGCTCGACTGCGAGACTACCGGTGCCTCCGGTCGGGTGCACGCGGAGCATCCTGCGCGCCATGCTCGATCGATGTTGGCTGTCGGCGATTCCATGCGCTTGCGTCCGCGCAGTCATCGTCCCTAGCTTCCGAACTCGAACGTTCGGCGCGGCGCGAGAGCGGGCGTGATGAGGGGTGAGGTGAACGAGATGCGATCGGGAACGAGCACGGACTCGAGCGGGTGTGCGGCGAAGCGGCGCGCGGGGCGGCGGCGAAAAGCGGGTCTGATCGCGGGTCTGATCGCGGCCTTGACCCTTGCTTCGCCCTCAGCGAGCGGAGCCGCGGACGATCAGCCGCAGCTCTACTGGGGAGACCTGCATGTCCACACCTCGAATTCCCTCGACGCCAACCTCTTCAACAATTTCACACTCGGCCCCGACGTCGCCTATCGATTCGCGAAGGGCGAGGCGATCCGCATGCCGAAGAGCGGGACCGCGAAGCTCGATCGCCCGCTCGATTTCCTGATGGTCTCGGATCACGCGGAATATCTCGGCGTCTTCTCGCTGATCCGCAAGCAGGATCCCCGGATCGCCGGCTCCGAGACCGCGACGAAGGTCTCCCGCTTCATCGCCGAGAACCCGGTCTTCGGCCCCGAGCAGATCGGCAAGCTGACGTCGCTGTTGGTCGGCGACCCGCTCGGCTCGGATCCCGCCCTCCGGCGCGCGGTCTGGGACGAGGTCGTCGATGTCGCCGAACGCATGAACGAGCCCGGCCGCTTTACGACGTTCGTGGGTTACGAATGGGGCTCGATGCCGAACGGCAACAACCTCCACCGCAACATCATCTTCCGCGACGCCCCCGCCCGCACGAAGAAAATCTTGCCGTTCTCGGCGATCGATAGCGGCGAGCCCGAGGCCCTCTGGAAATATCTCGCGAAGTACGAGCGCGAGACCGGCGGCCAGGCCTTCGCGATCCCGCACAACTCGAACCTCAGCAACGGCCTGATGTTTGCGCTCGAGGATTCGTCCGGGAGACCCATCGACGCCGACTACGCTCGCCTGCGCGCGCGTTACGAGCCGGTCGTCGAGGTGACCCAGATCAAGGGCGACAGCGAGACCCATCCGTTTCTCTCCCCCGACGACGAGTTTGCCGACTACGAGCGTTGGGACAAAACGAACATCGCGGGCCTCGCGCGCACGCTCCCCGAGATGCACGCCGGCGGCTATGCCCGCGCCGCGCTGAAGAACGGCCTGATCCTCGAACATCTGATCGGCGTCAATCCCTTCCATTTCGCGATGATTGGCAGCACGGACTCCCATACCTCCCTCGCCACCGCCGACGAGAAGAACTACTGGGGCAAGACCGCGAACATGTATCCCGGGAGCGAGCGTTCGAAGGGCGAGTTCATTCATTCCATCGATCCCGCCGGTCAAGCGACGATGAACTGGGAGCAGGCCGCGGCGGGTTATGTCGGCGTCTGGGCGAAGCAGAACACGCGGGAGGCGATCTTCGATGCGCTTCGGCGCGGTGAGACGTATGCGACGACGGGGCCGCGCATCGCGGTGCTTTTTTTCGGCGGCTGGCGCTTCAACGAAGTCGACGCGGGCTCGAGCAACGTGGCGCGGGCGGGGTATGTGAAGGGGGTGCCGATGGGGAGTGACCTGCCGGCGCCGATCGCCGGCCAGACGGCGCCGACCTTCCTGCTCTCCGTCGCGAAGGATCCGGCGGGCGCCAACCTCGAGCGGATCCAGGTCGTGAAAGGCTGGGTCGACAAGGCAGGGAAGGCGCACGAGAAGGTCTTCGACGTCGAGGTCGCGCCCGACGCGAAGGGCCTGCGAGAGCTGTCATCGGTTTGGACCGACCCTGATTTCAATGGCGGCGAGCCGGCTTTTTATTATGCCCGGGTGCTCGAAGTATCGACGCCGCGCTGGAACGCGATCGATGCGACGCGCTACCGCAGGAAGCTCGAGCCCGGTGTGCGGGTGAAGCAGCAGGAGCGCGCCTACACCTCGCCGATCTGGTATTCGCCGCCGGGGGCCAGGGACAAATCGACGGACAGGTCGAAAGACAAGCCGCGGGAGAAGCCGAAGGCGAAGGAAGAGTCGACGAGGTCCTCGCAGTAGCAGTCCTGTGCAGCATCTCGCGCCGTTCCAAACGGCGATTGATTCGCGCTGGCTGAGCTTCTAAGCTCGGCGCGCCCAGACGCCTTCATCCATCGAGGGGCCGCCCGAGGAGCCATCGCCATGAACCGAGGTAGCGCCGAGAATCGAGCCGCGTTCGAAGAGGCGGCGATCCTGGCGGATGCGCAGGCGCGGACGGGTCTCGAGGATTTCGGTCCGGACCCTTTCAGAGAGCCGCTCGCGGTGCTGTTGAAGTCACTCCGCGAAGAGGCGCCGCTGAACGAGCTCGGCCGCAACGTCATGCGCACGCGTGTCGTCGAGAGCCTCGAGACGCGCCTCAAGACCCAGGACTGGATCCGCCGTCATCCCGAGATCCTGAAGGAAGAGCTCGGCGCACCGATCGTGATCATGGGGCTGATGCGGACCGGCACGACGATGCTCCACCGCATCATCGCGTGCGATCCCCGCAACCACGCCGCCAATTGGTGGGAGACGCGCTTCCCGGCGCCGCCGCTCGACATCGACTGGTCGAGGCTCGATCCGCGGATCGTCGCGGCGCGGGCCGAGGTCGCAGCGATTCTCGCCGCCGATCCGCGCCAGGCCTCGATCCATCCCTGGGATGCCGAAGCCCCCGACGAGGAGATCATGCTCCTCGAGCACTCCTTCCTCTCCCACGTTCCCGAGGCCTTCGCGAATCTCCCGAGCTATCGCAGGTGGATCACGGAGCAGGACTGGACGCCGGCCTACGTGTACCTCCGCAAGCTCCTCCAGTTCTTGCAGTGGCAGAAGCGCCAGCGCGGCATCGTGCGCGAGCGCTGGATCCTGAAGACCCCCGGCCACCTCGGCTACATCGACACGCTCTTCAAGGTCTTCCCCGGCGCCCGCGCCATCTTCAATCACCGCGACCCGGTCGAGACGGTGCCGTCGGCGGCCTCGATGAACTACGCGATGTGGGCGCTCTACGGCGACCCCTCCGAGGCGAAAATCGCCGCCGCCCAGTGGCAGGAGCGCCTCGCCTGGGGCACCGCCCGCTCCCTCGAGTTCCGCAAGCGTTATTCGCCCGACCGCTTCGTCGACATCTGGTTCAAGGACGTGATGAAGGATCCGATTCCGCAGATCGAGCGCGCCTACGAGACATTCGGCATCGAGATGACGCCGACGGCGCGCGCGGCCATGCAGGCCTGGCGTGACCGCAATCCCCGGGACAAGCGGCCGCCCCACGAGTACGAGCTCTCCGAGTACGGCCTCACCCGTGAAGGGATCGCCCAGGCCTTCGCCGGGTACCGCAAGCAGTTCATCGAGCCGCGGCAGTAGTCGGGTCCGACCGGGGACCCGGAGACCGAGGGCCGAGTCAGCGCGGGAGCTTGTAGCCCTCGGGCAGACTCCCCTCGCGCACGACATGTTCACAGACCCGCTCGACGATTCGCCAGCCATTCGCCGTCCGGATCAGCCGGTCGATGAAGCGCCCTGAGTCGCTCACGGTGTACTGCGTGCCCTGATGAGTCTCGCGCCCGGCCGGCACGTGGAAATAACAGCGCGAGGTCGCGCGGTCGCCATCGAGGTCGACGATCACGTTGCTGATCACGTGAAGGCTGTTGGGCCAGCTGTCGAGAACGCGGTCGAGCCAGGCCAGCACCTCGCGGAAAGGTCCCTGGGGTCCCCCCGCCGCCCGAAAATCGATTGTCCCTTCGAGGGCGAAGATCCGGCCCAGCTTGTTCCATTCGCGGCGATCGACCATGTCGGCATAGCGCGCGAGGAGCTCGGCGATGGCCATGCGATCTTCCAGTGCGCGCAGGGATTCTTCTTGCATGGTTCAGATCTCCTTGGCCTGGGGTAGCAGACGTGCGCGGAATCCCGCCCGCCGACTCGCCGCCAGGGCGACGATGATGTCCACACGGCGCAGGACGTCGTGGATCTCGTTTGCGAAGGCGAGCCGTGCAGCGGTGGAACCGGCCTCGCCTTCGTTCAAGAGCTCGCGATTGCGCGCCAGCCGGAGCGCCGTCTGGAAGAGCACCTTCGAGATCGAGTCGGCGGCATGGATGCGTTTCTGGAGCTTGTACTGCCGGCCGACGCCGATGCAGAGCGCGAGGAAGCGCTTCTCGTCGAAATCTTGCGAAGGGCTCAGGCGGACGAGCTGGTCGGCGACGACGCGATAGCTTTCGAGGAAGGGTCGCAGCGCGCGGTGGGCGCTGAACGGGCGCGAGCGGCGGACCAGCTCCTCGGGCTCGAGCTCGCCGGAAGCGAGCCGCGCCTCCCAGCGCTCGGCGGTGTGCTCGAGCTCCTGCCGGATCTCCTCGCGGAAGGCCTCCTTCTCTGGAAAGAAGAACTCGAATTTGAGTAGATCCCGGAGCCGCATCACCTCGGCCCAGAATCTCGACAAGACCGCGCTTCCGGTGCCCTCGCCGGCGTGCAGCAGCGCGAGTTCGGCGATCGCGCGGTTGACGAAGTAGTGCACGATCGTGTTGCGGTAGTAGGCAGCCGCCAGCTGCTGGTCGTCGCCGATGTTGTAGACCGGCTCGATGCCTTCTTCGAAACGGGTCAAGACGTCGTTGTCGACCAGCGCATCGAGAATTGCCTCGACGCCCGCATCGCTGTCGAGATGATGAAAATCCGCCGTCGTCGGGAGCCCGCGCCGCTTCACGTTCTCGAGCAGGCTCTCGAGACTCGCGCGGGTCTCGCGCACCGAGAGCGCTTCGCCGGTGGCCCCGAGCAGCGCGAGGGTCGCGAGAGAGGTCGGCGTGATCGGCGTGACGCGATTGATGCGAACCGAGACCTCGAAGGCCAGCTTCTCGAGATCGAAGCGCGCGCTTCTTCGGGCCGCGTCGGGCGCCCGGGGATCGCCGAGCTGCTGGCGCAGCGAGACCGGCTCGCCAAAGGCAATCGAGATGCGGCCAGAGCGCTGCTTCAATTGGCGCACGAAGCGCAGGAACCAGGAGAAGCTCTCGCGCTCTTTGTCGCCGCCTCGCTGCTCGGCGACGTAGCTGCCCACGTCCTGGATCTGGTCGTAGGCGATCGAGACGGGCACGAGCAGCACGTCCTCGCTCTTGCCGCGCTGGTAGGCGTCGACCACGTTCGCGAGCAGACCAAAACGGGGCGGCAGCAGCTTTCCCGACCGCGAGCGTCCGCCCTCGATGTACCACTCGAGCGGAAAGCGCTTCTCGATCAAGTAGTCGATGTAGTGGGCGAGGACGTGTTTGTAGACCGCGTCTTCCCGGAACGAGCGGCGGATGAAGAAGACACCGCTCCGGCGTACGAGGGCGCCGACGGGAAAGAAGTTCATGTTGATGCCGCCCGCGGTGTGGTTGGGCGGGAGGCCGTGTTCGTGGAGGGCGTACTGGAGCACGAGGTGGTCGAGATTCGACTTGTGGGTCGGCAGGAATACGACGGGGTATTGCTCCTCGAGCCCCGCGATCCGTTTCATCGCGGCTTCGTCGTAGACGAGCCTTTCGTCGTAGCCCCGGGAGTAGAGCCAGCGAATCGCCTGGGTGACGAGATCGATCACGAGCGGGCTGTGGGTCGCGGCGATTTCGCGCAGATCGCTCGCGGCCTCTGTCGTGAGGGATGTGAGGGCCGTGACGGCCGCGAGCGATCGGCCGTTCGTACCGCCGACCTCGCCCTCCCGCCGTCGCTCCTGCAAGATCCGATTCAGCCCGCCGCGAAAGCTCGGCCGCCCGAGGATTTCCTCGTGGACGAGTCGCGGCACCTTGTAACGCGCCCCTCGTACCCGCCGCTCGGCGCGTTCGAGTGCGAGGGTCGCCTTCTGCCGCACGAACTCCGCGAACCCGATCGTCTCGGTCTGGTCGAAGCCGCAGGTCGCCGTCCAGCGCGCACGCAGATTCGAGGCAAAGGCAGGCTCGCCGGCGATCAGCAGACAGCGGTCGGGCTCCCGCCGCGCGACGATCGCCTGGCGCAGCCAGTTCGGATCCCGCGGATCACCGGTCCACAACAGACCGAGGAAGCTCGCTTCGCGGGAGCCGTTTCGAAGCGGGGCGAGCCAGACGACCCGCAGCGGCGCCATCAGCGGATCACCCCCAGTCGCGAGGGGGGTCGCGAGGGCGGCCTCGAGGACGGGATCCGGCGTGTGCGGCTTGTGACTCCAGCGCGTCGATCCCCGCCGACGGGAGCACGGGATCTGCACGACTTCATGGGACTCGGGCCCCCTCTGTTCCGGGCTATTCGCGGCGATCCAGGCGTCGATCAGGCGCCGCTCGACGCGGCTTGCCGACTCGACGAGAAAGACGATACGCCGGCCGGCCGGGACGCTCGGCCACTCGGGTCCGGCGATTCGGGACGAAGAGGGTGTGCCGCGCATGCCGCCATTCTACCCGTCGCGACTCGGGTCGGGCGCTTTCCTGCGCGCCCGGTTGCGCGCTTCGTCCGCTGGCCGATGCTGTCGTTGACATGCCCCCCGAGCTGACCCGTCAAAAGTCCCGAAAGTCCTCCTGCACCGCCGACGAGGCGGCCCGCCTCGTCGCGCCCGTCGATCGCCTCGCCATTCCTCTTGGCCCCGGCCAACCCCGGGCATTCCTAGAGGCCCTCGGTCGCCGCACCGATTGGCAGGAGCTGACCGTCTTCGGCGCCCTCCTGACCGGCTTGTTCGCGCTCTTCGCCCAGAAGGGCGTTCGTTATCGCTCGGGCTTCTTCGGACCGGCGGAGCGCGCACTGCGGGCCGCCGGCCACGACGTCGCGTTCGTGCCCGGCGATTTCCGTCGCTTCGAGAAGATCGCCCGGCAGCTTGAGCCGCGCATCGTCGCCACGGCGGCGGCTCCCCCCGATGAACACGGACGTGTGTCGCTCTCGCTGCACGCGGGGGCCACGGTCGCCGAGATCCGCGCCGCGAGCCGTGACCCGGACCGCCTGCTGGTCGTCGAGACGAGCCCCTTTTTTCCGCGCACCGCGGGTCTGCCGCCCGAGCATCTTCATTCGGTCGAGCTCGACGAGATCGACGTCTGGATCGAGAGCGATGCTAAGCCCGCCGAGCTGCCCGACGTCCCGCCCGGCCCCGAGGAGGTCGCGATCGCGCAGCA
This sequence comes from Deltaproteobacteria bacterium, assembly GCA_031400655.1. Classification (GTDB taxonomy): domain Bacteria; phylum Myxococcota_A; class UBA9160; order UBA9160; family UBA4427; genus UBA4427. The sequence continues at coordinate 7,520 of JANNQH010000107.1, forward strand.
CGTCATGCGCTTCGTCGACCCGACCGCGACGCTCCAGGTCGGGATCGGTGGCATCCCGAATGCCGTGGTCGAGCTGATGTCGAAGTCGGGCAGCGGCGCCTATGGAATCCACAGCGAGATGTTCACGACCGGCCTGATGCAGCTCCACCGGGCCGGTCGCGTCCGCAACCAGAAGGGCAGCTTCGACGGGGTCTCGATCGCGACCTTCGCGATGGGCTCGCGGGCGCTCTACGACTGGCTCGACGGCAACGAAGCGGTGCGTTTCCTGCCCGTCGACGTCGTCAACGATCCGGCCGTGATCGCGAAGAACCACAAGATGGTCTCGATCAACGGGGCGCTTGCGATCGATCTCTTCGGCCAGGTCGTCGCCGACACGATCGACGGCCGCCAGTTCTCGGGCATCGGTGGTCACGAGGATTTCCTGGCCGGAATCGGAATCGCGACCGAGGGCCGCTCGCTCATCTGCCTGCCGGCGACCTACGGCGCCGCCGGCGCGCGCCACTCTCGCATCGTCTCGCAGCTCGCGCCCGGCGCCGTCGTCACGAGTCCGCGCCATCAGATCGACGTCGTCGTGACCGAGTACGGCGCCGCGGAGCTCGCCGGGCGAACCGTCGGCGAGCGGGCGCGGGCCCTGGCCGAGATCGCCCACCCGGACGAACGCGACGGGCTGCGGGCGGCGGCGCGGGCGATCGACCGGCTCGGTGTGATCCCCGCGCCCGGCAGCGCATGACGCTCTGGGGACATATCCGGAGCGCCGCCTCCCTCGCGGTGATCACGGCGAATCTCGCCTTCTGGCTCGTGCTCGCGATCCCGACGAGTCTGCTCCGCCTCGTGCTGCCCGGCTTTCGGCCGACCGCCACGCGCATCCTCGATGCGATCTACCGAGCGGCCGTTCACGTCGACGATTTCTGGCTGAAGCGCGTCATCGGCCTGCGCTGGTCGCTTCCTATGCTCCCCCTCGATCCCGGCCGCAGCTATCTCGTCGTCTCGAATCACGTCTCCTGGTCGGACATCTTCCTGCTCCAGAGCCTGCTCGTCCGCCACGGGCTCGTGGTGAAGTTCCTGACGAAGCGGGAGCTGCTCGCGCTGCCGATCGTCGGGCTCGTGCTGTGGGCCTTCGAGTTTCCGCTGCTTCGGCGCGCGAGCCGCGGCGGCCTCGGAGACCGCGACGAAGCCGAGCGAAGGCAGCAGGACTTCGAGGCCCTGCGCGAGGCGTGCCGCAGCGCCCGGGAGAATCCGGTCGCCCTCGTCAGCTTCGCCGAGGGAACCCGTGCGACCGCGGCGCGGCGGGCGAGTCGATCGACGCCCTATCGCCACCTGCTGACGCCCCGGGTGGGCGGCTTCGGGGCCCTGTGCGACGGGCTAGGCGAAGCCCTCGCCGGCATCGTCGATTGCACGCTCGTCTACTCGAAAGGAGCCGCGTCCGCGGGTCGGGAGCACGCGACGGGCGAAGTCACGTTCTGGGAGTTCTTGTCCGGTGATTCGGTCGAGATCGCGATCCATGCGGAGTGGATCGACCCGGGCGAGCTGCCCGCCGAGCGCGACGAACGGACGCGCTGGCTCGCGGCGCGCTGGGAGATCAAGGATGAGTGGATCGACCGTCTGGGCGAGGGCGCCCGCCCGGGCGCCGCTTCCCGGCCCCGAATCTGACCCGAAATCCAGCGCAAACCCTGCGTGGGTCGCGCTTCGGCGATACGATCGCCGCGAATGGCGGTGGACCGATCGGGGCTCGAAGATTGAGGATCATCGGTTGTCACGAGTGCGATGCGGTCGTGGTGGAGCCCTTCGTTCCGGATGGGGGAGCCGCCTACTGCGAACGCTGCGGGGGGCTGCTGTTCCGACGACATTCCCGCACGATCGAGGTCTGCTTCGCCCTGGTCGTGGCGGCGGCCATCCTGTTCTTGGTCGCGAATTTCTATCCGTTTCTCGCCTTCGAGATGCAGGGGCAGCTGACCGAGACGACGCTCGGCTCCGGTGTCCGGGCGCTGCTCGATCAGGGTGAAAATGCGGTAGGCGCTCTCGTCCTCCTCACGACGATCGTTTCGCCGGGCTGCGAAATCGGGCTGCTGCTCTACGTCCTCGGGCCGGTGTATTTTGGGTTCCGACTCCCCGGCATGGCGCTTGCGTTTCGATGGGTCGAGCAGTTCCGGCCCTGGAGCATGATGGAAGTCTTCCTGATCGGGATCCTGGTCGCCGGCGTCAAGCTGGCGGATCTTGCCGACATCGTGCCGGGTATCGCGCTCTACGCGTTCGGGCTGCTGATCCCGATCCTCGCCGCCGCTTCGAATTTCCTCGACGCCGAGCTCGTCTGGCGTCGGATCGCGAGCGAGCCCTCATGAAAAAGGGCCGCCTGCTCGACGGTCCCCACGCGCAGTGTTCGGTCTGCCGGCTGGTGATGCGCGCGCCGTCGGAGGATCCGAACGCGACGCTCGCCTGTCCCCGCTGCCTGGCCACCGTCCATCGGCGCAAGCCCGACAGCCTCTCGCGCACGACCGCCTATCTCGTCGCCGCCATCGTCTGCTATTTCCCCGCCAATCTCTATCCGATCATGCGAGCGACCTCCCTCGGCCGCGCCCAGGAAGACACGATCCTGAGCGGCGTCGTCTATCTCTTCGGACACGGCATGTGGCCGCTGGCAGCGATCGTGTTCATTGCAAGCGTGGTCGTGCCTGTCGCCAAGATCCTGAGCCTCGGATGGCTCGTCGTGTCGGTCCGCTTGAAGAGCCGCTGGCGGCCGCGGGATCGCGCGGCGACCTATCGCATCATCGAGCTGGTCGGCCGTTGGTCGATGGTCGACGTCTACGTCGTCACGATCCTGGTAGCGCTCGTGCATCTCGGTACGCTGGCGAACGTCGCTGTCCGATTTGGGGCGGTCTTCTTCGCGGCAGTCGTGGTGTTGACGATCCTGGCGGCGGAGAGCTTTGACCCGCGGCTCATCTGGGATGTGCTCGATCGGCGCATCGACGAGAGGCAAGAAGGTATCGATGGAAGAAGACGCCGAGCGTCCTGAAGGAGAGGGTGGCGTCTCGGTCGTACCGAACGCCCTGATGCCGGAGGCTCTCGTGCGAGCGAGGGCGCTGCCTTCGATCGTGTGGCTGATCCCGTTGGTGGCCGCGTTCGTCGGGCTCTATCTCGCCTACTGGGCGTGGACCCAGACGGGGCCGACGATCACGATCCGCTTCGAGAGCGCCGACGGCCTCGAGGCCGGGCGCACGATGCTGAAGTACAAGGAGGTCAAGGTCGGCCAGGTCGAGGCGGTGCGGCTCGACGAGGATCTGTCCCACGTAGTGGTGACGGCGAGCGTGGTGAGCGACCTCGAGGACTATCTCACGGAGCACACGAAGTTCTGGGTCGTGCGCGCGCAGGTCTCCGCCGGCGGTGTGACGGGTCTCGATACGGTCTTTTCGGGGGCGTACATCGGCGTCGATCCGTCGAGCGAAGGCACAAGCGAGCGCCAGTTCGTCGGCCTCGAGAAGCCGCCCGTCGTCACCTCGGACAAGCCGGGGCACTACTTCCACCTGCGCGCGGAGGAGCTCGGCAGCGTGAGCGTTGGCTCGCCCGTCTACTTCCGCTGGCTCCAGGTCGGGCGCGTCGCCGGCTACGAGCTTTCGCCCTCCGGCGATTCCGTCGACGTCCAGATCTTCGTCGAGGCGCCCCACGACGCCCGCGTGCGCTCGACGACTCGCTTCTGGAACGCCTCGGGTCTCGATGCCACGATCCGGGCCGATGGCCTCGAGATCGATACGCCGTCGCTCGCCTCGTTCCTGGTGGGCGGCGTCGCCTTCGACACGCCGGCGACGGTCAGCGTCGCGGTCGACGTGCCCGCCGACATGGTCTTCGAGCTCTACCCGAACAAACAGGCGACGAAGCGACCGCGCGCGAAATCGAGGTCGCGCTTCCTCGTCTATTTCGAGGAGTCGGTGGCGGGGCTGTCGCCCGGGTCGCCGGTCGAGTTCCGCGGCATCGAGATTGGCGAGGTCAAGGATGTCGATCTGGTCCTCGATCCAAAGACGGGGGATATCCGAATCCCGGTCGTGATCGAGATCGAAACCACGCGCCTCGGACTCGAAAAAGACCAGGACGAGCTCGCCTATCTCGATTCACAGGTCGCCCGCGGCCTGCGCGCGCGGTTGGCGACCCACAATCTCCTGACGGGCCAGAAGTCCGTCGACTTCGATTTCCTGAAAGGGGCGGCGAAGGCGAGCATCCGGAGGGCGAAGCCCTATCCGGTGCTGCCGACGGCGGCCGGCAGCCTCGACGCGATCACGGAGCGCGTGGCCCGCATCGTCGAGAAGGTGGACCGCGTCCCGATCGAATCGATCGGTGCGAATCTCGACCAGAGCCTCGCCCGCCTCGCAGAGGTCCTCGAAGAAGTCCGCCAGCTCGCCGGGACGGCGAACTCCGATGTGCTTCCGGGGATCACGTCGTCGCTCGACAAGCTCGAGAGCACCCTCGAGTCGGCGGATGACCTGATCGCCCCGGACTCGGCCCTGACCCAGGAGCTCGAGACCCTGATCGGCGATCTCTCCGAGGCCGCACGGTCGATCCGGCTCTTGTCCGAGCGGCTCGAGTCTCATCCGGAAGAGCTGCTGCGCGGGAGGCGAGACTAACATGAGAGATCGAATGGCGCGATTCGTGGTTCCGGGGGTCGCGATTGGGATCGCCCTGCTGTGCGCGCTCGCGTCGCCGGGCTGTCTCGGCCGCAGTCCGCAGGTCCGCCAGTTCATGCTCGGCGTCGAATCCCTCGAGCCGGCGGAGCCCGGTGCACCGGACGTTTCGGTCCTGATCGGCCCGGTTCGGCTGCCGGCCTACCTCGAGCGCCCGGAGCTCGCGCGCCTTGCCGCCGACGGCGAAGTAGAGCTCGACTCGCGGCACCGCTGGCTCGGCTCCTTCGAGGAGAACTTCCTGCGCGCGACGAGCCTCGGTGTGGCGCGGCGTCTCGGCTCGACCCAGGTCGTGGCCGCTCCCTCGAATCCGCCGTTCCCGATCGAGTACAGCGTCCGCCTCCACGTCGACGACCTGATCGCCGAAGCCGGCGGCGCTCTGCGCGTGCAGATTCGCTGGGCCCTGATCGGTCCCGTCGGCCGAGGCACGGGCCCTCTCGAAGCCCCCAGCGCGCGCCTCTTCACCCTCGAAGAGCGGCGCACCGGCGTCGGCGCTTCGCCCGAGGCCCGGGTCCAGGCCTACGAGGCCGTCCTCGCCGAGCTCGCGACGCGAATCGCCGCGGCGATCGTCGAGGCGGAAGCGTCGTCGTAGCGGACAGGCCAGGGCAGGGCGCGGGCACGGCCGGGCCCTGCACGGGCCGGGACCCGGCAACGGTGCGCTGCATGTCGCGCACCGCGCTGGCGCCTATCTTGGACGTCCGCAATGTCCAGCACGCCCGCTGCAGCTCTCGCGGCGAGGAGACCTCCGATGCCGAATTGGCGAAGCTGGAAGCAGAAGCTCGTGAACGAGGTCAAGAGCCGTCCCTTCGGCTACAGCGTGCTCGCCGTCTTCCTCGTCGGTGGCCCCTTCCTCGCGGTGATGATCTTCCCCGAGGCACCGCCGGCGGTCGCGGCGGTCGGCGGGCTCGCGTTCGGGGCGTATGCGGCGCTGTGTGCGGTGCCGCAGAAGTTCATGTAACGCGCAGGCGCGCGAGTCCTCGACGCAACTCACGGGCAGCGCGAAGCTCCGGCTCGGAAGGCTTGCCACGTCGGGCGCGCCGGGACGACATGACGGCAGCGCCGGCTCGCGCGGGCGCCGGCTCGAGACCGTCGAATCGGATCGAGAACGTTGGGCGGAGGAGCAGGATGGAGCGGCGACAGTCCATCGTTCGATGCGCGCGAATGTTCCTCGGCGCGCTTGCGCTGCTCGCGCTGCTCGCGGGACCGGTTGCGGCTCGCGCTTCCGGCGCTGACCCGGGGATTCGCTTCGAGATCGACCGCACGACCTATCGCGTCCACGTCGTCGACCTGAAATCCGGGGATGTCGGCCCCGAGATCCCCGTCGCGATCGGATCGCCGGCCCACCCTTCGCCGACGGGCAAATTCCGGGTCTGGCAGGTCGTCCACGATCCGGCCTGGAATCCCGGTCGCACGGCCAAATCCCTCGGTGCGAAGCGCGTGCCGGCGGGGCCCGACGGCCCGCTCGGGATCGCAAAGATCCCGATCTCGGGCGAGTACGCGCTGCATGGCGGAGCGAGCTGGCTCGCTGTCGGCAAGCCCCTGACCCTCGGCTGTCTGCGGGCCACCGACGATTCGATCCGCGAGCTGATCGTGTGGCTCGAGAGCCGCGGGGCCCTCTCGGCCAGGCCCGCCGCGCGCTCGGGCGAGCGACCGCAGCCCTTCGCCCGGCCGGCGCGCTTCATCATCCGCTGAGCTGGATTCCCGGCCGCGACCGCCGGGCGCTCTCGCCGCTCGTTTTCACGCTGGCGGAGCGAACTTGCCGGACGCCTGCCGGCGACCTCCCGGCGACTCGCCAAAATCGACAGAAGTCTCGATTTCTTCTGAGATTTTCGTCCCGGCCGCACCACTCAGAGAGCAGACCCGAACGGCTGGTCTTGGAGTGCTTTATTTCTATGTCGTCCATGATGTCGTCGAAGATGCTGTTGCTCTTGCTCTTGACCGTGACGCTCGCGGGATCCGCGCAGGCGACGCCCGTTGACGTGTTCTTCAACGGGATCCGCCCCGCGTCCAATACCAGTACGGCCTACGGCATCGGCCTGGCGGCGGCGACCAACGCCCGCGACAACTTCGGCGTGCAGATCATCGACCAGGTCGATCTGCTGACCTCGTGGTCAAGTCGGCTCTCGGTCATCCAGCCGCCGTCGTCCCAGCTCGACATGACGCCGAGTCCCCCGATCTCGACGTCGCTCAATCGCGTCGTCTCGAATTGGCAGATCGAGAACATCTCGGGCGGCACACTCGCCGGCGCGAGCTATCTGCTCTTCACGAACACGGGCCCTCAGACGGTCGGGAGCACCCAGATCGACTACCCCGACGCGAACGTCGGCCTTCGGATCGATAAGGACCTCGGCTGGGCCATCGTCCGCAGCCGCGACGCCCAGAACAATGACTACTACTACCCGGCCCTGCTGCTCGATCGCACCGCGGCGACTCCGATCGAGGGCAATCTGTCGCCTGGCGAGCGGGTGACGGCGGCAATCCACTACGTCACGACCGTGCCCCTGACCAGCGTCATGATGAATGGCACGCCGACCTACGTGGTTCCCAAGCTCAACCTCCAATACGCGCTGGTCGTGATCCCGGAGCCGGGCACGGCGCTGCTCATCGGCTTTGGTCTTTCGCTCCTCGCCACCCGACGAAAGCGCGCGTGAACGAGCTAGCTTCGAGCGCCCCGCCGAGCACCAGGCCGGCGGGGAGCTGGCTATCCACAATATGAAGCTCAACATGACGAAGGAAAAATCGCCATGACGCCCGTGCTCCAGACCGGAGCTGCTCGCCGCTCCAAGGTCGGACTCG
>JANNQH010000108.1:0-2887 GCA_031400655.1 Deltaproteobacteria bacterium
CCGGGTCGAATGAATCCGCGATAGGTCGCGAACCCGCCGACGGCGACGAAGCGACCCGCTCTCCCGATCATGGCTTCGGCGACGTGGCGGATCCGCCCGTAGGTCGCCACGACCAGATCGAAGGTCCGGCTCCCGATCGCCAGGTCGATCGTCTCGCGAAAGTGCGGATCGCCATGGATGTGGGCGACGTCGTCGGGAATCTCCGGGATCTCGTGGGTTCCGCGATGGAAGATCGTGACGTCGTAGCCCCGCGCGCGGAGGCCGTTCACGATGAACGGTCCGGTTGGTCCCGTTCCGCCGACGACGAGTGCGCGCTGCGCGGATCGACGACTCAACGGGGCGCGACCGCGAAATCGTCCGGACGGATCGTGGCGCTGCGCTCGCGGAATTCGGCCATCGAGAAGGGCCATTGCGTGACGATGCGCCCGCTGGGCGTGCGGTAGTAGCCGTTGCAGCCGGCGTTCCAGACCGGGACGCCGGCGATGGCCTTCTGGACCTCGTCGTTGTAGCGGGCCATCGGCTCGGGCTTGACGTCGATCCAGGCGATGCCTTCGTGCGCGAGGCGTTCGAGATGGCTCAGGATGTGCTCGACCTGATACTCGATCATCGTCAGGATCGAGCCGTTGTTGGTGTTCGGGCCGTAGAGCATGAAGAGATTCGGGAAGCCTGTCGTCGTCATGCCGAGATAGGCCACGGCGCCATCGCCCCACGCGTCTTCGATGCGCCGACCCCCGCATCCGACGACGTCGATCGCGGAGAGATACTTCGTGGCGGCGAACCCGGTCGCGAGGATGATCGTATCGACCTCGCGGAATTGGCCGTTCGCGGTCACCACGGCCCTGGCCGTGATCTCGCGAATCGGCTCCGTCACGAGCTCGAGGTTCGGCTCGTTGAAGGCGGGGTAGTACACGTTCGACATCAGCGGCCGCTTGCATCCGAATGGATGGGTCGGCCGCAGCTTGGCGCGAACCTCGGGATCCTCGACCTGTTCGAGCGATGCGAGCGCGGCGGTAACGGCCGCCTCCTGCATGTCCGGCTGGTTGAACGTCATGCCCTTGTTCATGCGCGCCTCGATCTCGGCGCGGAACTGGAGGATCGGCGTCGGGTCGGCGCGGAACGCCGCGAGCTCTTCCTCGGTGTAGGGCGTATCGACCTTGGGGGTCACCCAGTTCGGCGTGCGTTGGAAAAGCTGGACCTGCCGCGCGACCTTGCGGATCTCCGGTACGAACTGGACCGCGCTCGCGGCGCTGCCGACGACGGCAACGCGCTCGCCGGCGAGGTCGTGGTCCCAGTTCCACTGGGCGGAGTGGAAGAGGGTGCCCTTGAAGCGGTCCATGCCTTCGATCGCAGGCCAGGCGAGGCCGTTGAACATCCCGATGGCGCTCACCACGACGTCGGCGGTCAGGCTCTCGCCGGAGTCGAGCGTGAGGGTCCACGTCGCCGTCGCCTCGGACCAGACGGCGCGCTCGACGCCGCTTCGGAGCCGCACGTGGGGCATCAGTCCGTACTTCTTCGCAATGCCGCGCATGTACTCGAGAATCTCGGGCTGGGTGCCGTAGGGCTTCGACCAGTCGGGCTTGATCTCGAACGAGAAGGAATAGAGGGCCGACTGCACGTCGCACTCGCAGCCCGGGTAGCGGTTGAGGTTCCAGGTGCCCCCGACGTCGTCGCTCTTCTCGAGCAGGACGAAATCGTCGAACCCCCGGTCGAGCAAGCGCTTGCCCATGCAGAGGCCGCCGGGGCCGGCTCCGATGATCGCGACTCGCACGCTCCGTTCCGGACTCGTCGTAGAACCCATCATCCACTCCTCGCGGCGCACGATTGCCCGCCGGGCCTGGCGGGATCCGTCGAATGTAAATTAGTAAACCAGAATATCTTAACTGAGTCGATCTGCTTGACCATCTGGGACTGGCTTCCTACGCTCGGCGACATGCGTATCGAACCCGGGTCGGTCGGATCGGCGGCGCCTCGCTCTGGAACGCTGGCGGTCTTGCGCCATCGCAACGATGCGGTCCGCCACCTGACGGTGGTTGCTCGGGATCTGCAGACCCGGATGACGGCCGGCCTGGTCGTGGAGCAGGGCTTCGATTCCCTGCGATCGAGTCTGGGACCGTTCTTGTCCCTGATCTGGACGAAGGATCGCCCGATCACGCTCCTCGCTCGGCAGCTGGGGATCACGAAGCAGGCCTGTAGCCAGCTCGCGAGTCTGGCGGAGGAGGCGGGCTACCTCGAGCGCCTGCCGGATCCGGACGACCGCCGCTCGAAGATCCTGCGCCTATCCCCGCGCGGTCGGATGCTCATCCAGCGATCCATCGAAATCGTTCGCCAGGCGGACAGGGACTACTCCGGGATCGTCGGTCCGACGGCATACGCTCGATTCACGGCCGCGGTCGCCGAGCTCTACAAGGCGATCAACGTGCCGACAAAGCACGACCTCGCCTATCTGGAGAAGGCCACGCGGACGGTGGGGGCGCTCCCGCTCATCACGCTCAAGGCCCAGCAGGATCTGATGCAGGCGACCGCTGCGCACGGTCACACCGGCCTGAAGATGTCCCACTCGCAGATTCTTCCCTTCGTCGGCGCGTCCGGGGTACGCATCAGTGACCTGGCGCGGATCCATGCAGTCGGTCGACAGACCCTCAGCGCCACGGCGCGCGACCTCGTCGCGCTGGGTTATCTCAGACGAGAGCTCGATCCGAATGATCGGCGAGGCGCTTTGCTCTTCCTGACGGACGGCGGAGTCCGGCTGGTGCGAGATTCGATCGTCGAGCTCCGCAAGCTCGAGCGACGGGTCGAGAAGATTCTTGGACGTCGTCTGCTGGGACAGTTCCTGGCCGTCGCCGAAGAGCTTCATGCGGCGCTCGATGCGGGCGACGACATCTTCGAC
>JANNQH010000109.1:0-9424 GCA_031400655.1 Deltaproteobacteria bacterium
TCACCTGGACGATCGGCTTGATACCACCGGTCGCGGTGAGCGCGACGATCTGGAGATCGCCGGGATCCTCCGCGACGTAGATGTCTCCGTTCGGTGCGACAAAGACGTTGTCGACGTCGGACAGGGGTGATCCGGGCGCGCTCGCCAGGGCGTAGCGGATCGCGATCTGGTTGGTTTCCGTGTCGATCTGCCAGATGCGGTTGTCGCCCTTGGTCGAGAAGTAGACCTGGCCGGCGTGCTCTCCAGCGTGCTCTCCAGCGTGATAGTCGATGCCTTCGCCTCCGTTGAAGCGGCTGGCGGTCGCGACCTGGTAGCGGGTCTCGGTCAGCGTCGCGAGGGGATCGGGCACGACGTGCCAGGCGAGCGGGCGGGACTGGCCGACGGCGATCGCGCCCTGGCCGTTCGGGTCGAGGATCTGCGCGACCTCGAGCACGCCCGCTGCGAGATTCGGGTACGCGGTCGGTGTGAAGCGGTACAGAAGGCTGTCGGTGCGGTCCTCGGTCAGATAGAGCTTCTGGTGGACAGGATCGACGGCGACGGCCTCGTGCTGGAAAACGCCTAACGCCGGTCGGACGGTGCCCTGGGATCCGGGTGCCAAGGGGTTGCATTCCCAGACCCGGCCGGTCGGGGTCTCCTCGCAGGAGAGCCACGTCTGCCACGGTGTCTTGCCCCCGGCGCAATTGTGCGTCGTGCCCGAGAGGATGGGATAGGCGCCGACGATGTTCGCGCTCCGGTCGAATCGGATCGCGCCGACGCCCCCCGCGCCCGCGCTATTGGACTCCGCGTTCGAGACGTAGACCCAGCCGCCGTCCGCCACCGCGAAGACGGCACCTCCGTCGGGATCGGCATGCCAGACGTGCCCCGTCGAAACGACCTGTTGGCCCGTGCGCGCGACGATGCGCGACTGGAACCCCGGCGGAAGGCGCAGTCCGTTGGCATCGGGAGCCAGGAGAGCGCCGAAATCATCGGCCCCGCTGGCCTGCGCGGTCGACGGGATGAAGACCGCCGTTCCGAACAAGCCGAGGCCGACGGCCCCGGTCACGCTCCGGGCAAGAAAGACGCGGCGGGAGAGGGTCGCGCGATCCATGAAGGCCTCATCGTGGGAATGGTCCGAGCTGGGCACTCTATCGGCAGGACGAGCCGCCGATTGAACGGAGGCTCACTCGTACTGCCGGCCCTTGATTGCTCGAGGTCCGAACATAGACCCGATTCAGGCGGGAATCGTTCCGGTGTGGTCGACCGCCCCACCCGCTGCCCGCGCATCGAGCGCCGCGCGGATCCGGGCGTGCTCGGCCTCGGTCAGGGAGAAGCGCGTGAAGGCGATCGCGCCGACCAGGTAGCAGACGAGCGGGAAGCCTCCCATCAGGATCAGCATGGTCGACTCGACCCGTTGGCTCTGCTCCGCGGAATCGCCGTCGAAGCCCGACCACGCGAGGGCCTGACCCACGAGCCCGAGCATCAGACCGGCAGCGAGCTTGCTGACGAAGCTCCAGCCGGCGAAGTAGGCGCCCTCCTTCCGCTCGCCCGTCGCGTACTCGTCGCAGTCGATGATCTCGGCCTTCAGCGTAAAGCCGAGGGTATTCGAGCAGCCGAGCGCGGCGCCGGAGACCACGGCCGAGACCGCGATGATCCACCAATCCCCGTCGCCGATGAAGAGAATCGAGCCGAAGCCCGCAGCGCTTCCGAGCATCGCCCACAGCATCAACCGCCGCTTCTCGAAATAACGCGCCAGCCAGAGCCAGACCGGCACGGAGGCCAGCGTCGTGATCATGTTGAGGCCGAGCAGAACCGGGATCATGTCCTTCCGACCGACGACGTAGTCGATCACGAAGGGCGTGAGGACCCCGATCCCGCCGGTGCCGATCGCGTCGATGAAGATCACCATCAAAAGGAGTCGCGCGTGGGGATTCGTGATCACGTCGCGCAGCGCGCGATACGGATTCTTCCCCCCGCGTCCCTTGAATTCGACGCGCTCGGGCGGAAGCCACGACACGCCCACGAAGACCAGCACGAGAGTCAGGACGGCGACCACGATCGACATCGTGTGGGTGGCCTCGAGTCCCTCGCCGACCACGTACGAGCCGAGGATTCCGGCGGCCAGCATCGCGACGATGCGGATCGCCTGGCGCACGGCAAAGATGCGATTACGGCCTGTCGCCTGCAGGCTCATCTCGGCGCCGAGCGCCATGTGGGGCACATCGAACATCGTGTACGACGTGTAGAAGCCGATCAGCGAAACGGCGATCCAGACGATCAGCGCCCCGTCCGACAGCCCAGCCGGGGGAACCCAGGCCATGAAGCCGAAAACGGCGAGCAGCGGGCCGCTCACGAGCAGCCAGGGCCGTCTGCGTCCGAGACGATGTCGCGTGCGGTCGGAGAGCGTTCCGATCAGCGGATCCGCAAGCGCATTCCAGACCTTCGCGAGCAGAAACACGGCGCCGACCGCGGCGGGCGAGGCGCCGAGCTCGACCGTCGCGTACTTCATGTACATGACGAGGATGAGCAGGAAGCTGAACATCGAGGGCGCAGAGGAGAGGCCGTAGCCGATCACTTCACGGGTCGAGGGACTCTGCGCGGATTGCAAGCTGGATCTCCACCGGCGGAACGCCCGGAAGCGCGAGCATAGTCATTTTCGCGCACGCTACGCTGGCACTGCTTCGATCGTCTTCATCGATCGAGCAAGTCGATCCACCCGGAGGACCCGCATGCGATCCGTCTCATTCGCGAGCTCGTTCGCTTCGCTCGTCGTCGGCCTCGGCCTCGTCGCCGTTCTCGGTGCCCTGGGTGTCATGGCCCCGGCGCTGCCGGTGTTCGCCGTCGAAGTCGAGTCCGACGTGCCGCAGCGCGTAAACGACCTCCAGTCGCTGAAGGTCGCTTCGGTCCAGATCAATCCCTTCATCTACAAGATCGAGGGCGAGGGCGCGATCTTCCTGATCAACACGAGCGAGGGATCGGTACTCGTCGACGTCGGCTACGCATCGCCCCAGGCCCTCGAGCAGAAGAAGCTGATCGAGCAGCTCGCAACCGGTCCGATCCGGAAGATCATCCTGACCCATTCCCACATGGACCACGTCGGCGGTCTGCCCTACTGGCAGGAGGAGATCGCGGCCGGCGCCGAAACCATCGGCCACCAACGTTATGCCTACATGGCGCGGCTCCAGGCCGAGCCGCTGGACTTCTTCAAGCGCCGCAACCACGTCCTCTATCCGACCCGCGTGAACCTCGACGATCACGAGGTGCCGTCCTTCTGGAAGATGCGGCCGGCCCGCGAGGTCTATCCTGGCAGCAACTACGAGTTCGAGCTCGGCGGTGTGAAGTTCGTCGTGATCGCCCCGGAGAACACGGGCGAGGGCGAGGACGGGATCCTGCTCTGGCTCCCGCAGTCCCGCGTCCTCTTCACCGGCGATCTGTTCGGCACGCTCTATCCGATGTTCCCGAACCTCTACACGGTGCGCGGCGAGAAGTACCGCGATCCCCTCGACTACATCGATGCCCTGAACGTCGTCCTGTCGCTCCGGCCCAAGGTCATCGCACACAGCCATTTCCGGGTCATCGAAGGCGAGGACTACATCCAGGCGTCGGTCAAGCAGATGCGCGACGCGGTGCAGTACGTCTGGGATGAGACGATCAAGGGCATGAATGCGGGGAAGTCCTACTGGGAGCTGATGCGGGACATCGAGCTGCCCGATTCGCTCCGGCTGAGCCAGGGGCATGGCCGGGTTTCATGGTCGGTGCGCGGGATCTGGGAGATCGTGACCGGCTGGTACACGTTCGACACGATCGCGGATCTCTACCCCGTGCCGCCGACGGCGATCAACGGCGATCTCGTCGAGCTGGTGGGTGGGGCCGACGTGCTCGCGAAGCGGGCGCGCGGATATCTGAAGAAGGACAAGCCTCTCGAGGCGGTGCGGATCCTCGACATCGCGAAAGGTCGCGAGACGAAGGCGGTCCTGAGTGCGCGCATCGAGGCGGTCGAGAAGCTGCTCGCCGGTGCGAAGAGCGGGCTCGGGAATTACAGCGAGATCGGGCTGCTCGAGGCGGATCTGCGGGGGAGTCGGGAGAGACTCGCTCGGGGCGGGAGCGGGAAATAGCCGAGGCCGGGAATCGAGTTTGTCCATCGACCAGCCGAGGGCTGACGGGCTCCGCCTTCATGCTCTCGTCGACTTGGTTGAACGCTCGGACCGCGTTTGCCTCTTCTCTTGGCCTTCAGGCTTTCTCTTCTCCTGGTAGTGGAGCTTGGGAGCACGTGAGGCAGCAGCGTCCACGCCTTTCCAGAATTCGCGCCAGCGTGCGTCACTCATGTTTCTGCTGAGTTTTTGTGTCATCGCCGTTCCTCCTTTGGCGTGAGCTCGTTCAATTCCTTGGCCGCGAGACTTTCTCTCTGGAGTGCAGAGAGGTAGGGCATTCTGAAATGCAGGCCAACACGATCCATTATTGGAACACCTGCATCGTCCTTTCTTGGAATTCGGATTCCATCCCAACTTGTCATCGAGAATAGACGCTCGTATGCACGGGGAGCGACCCCGACGAAAGGACGAAACACGACTTTACCCTCTCGCTTGTCCTCCAGCGAGATCGAATCCTCGTGAAGATTGAGCGCCCGGCTCTTTGGATAGGGCTCGATGTAGGTCACGGTCTTGATTCCGGCCGCCACGATGTGCTTGGCACAGACATGGCACGGGAAGGTCGTACAGTGCAGCTCTGACGAAGAGGTCGGAGTGCCTCTTCGTGCTGCAGACATGATGGCTTCCGCTTCGGCATGGGCGGCTCGGCCGAACTCAGTCAGTCCCGTGATTCGTGTGGCGCGAAGCCGCTGGATTCGATCAGCAAGCAAGCCGCGTTTGTCTTCAGGTGGGCCAGCGCGCCACTCATCATCGAGGGCATCAAGTATCTCCCGAACGATCTGTTCCTTCGCCTCGTCGCTGGAATCCCGCCCTCGTTGATGATCACGGGCGTCCGGAAGATCCCCTTCCCAGTAGAGCCCACCTTCGGCTCGCGGAACCTCGTTGGTGCCGACCGAGATGACATCCCCTTCCGAGGTGAGCAGCGCGGCGCCCACCTGGCGGCCGAGCTGCGCCGACCTCAAGGAGGCCGCATGGGCATGGAACATTCCATACTCGGCCTTCGTAGGGGTTGAGATTCCCAGTCCAAAGAGGAGATCGAGCATTCTCTCGAGGTCGCGATCCGCGGCGTCGAGGTCCTCTCCGACCTCGAGAAAAAGGTCCGCAAGGTGAAACGTGTCGCGAAGAGCCTGACCTCCCATCCGGGTTTCATGCTCATCTCGCTCGATCAGCTGCGCGACGCGAGCGTCGTCGATCCCCGCCCGCTTCAGGTTCTTCTCGCGATCGGCGCGACGACAGTAGACACCAAGAAGAATGAAGCCTTCGCCATAGGTACGACGAAGGAGGTGAACCTCTTCGGGACGTTTCAGCTGCCTGAGCACGAAGGCTCGACTCGGAAGCGGTCCAGGGACTCGTCCTCGCTTGTTCTGGATGTCTGCGATGGCGGCCAAGGCAAGGATGTCGTTTCTACCGGTCTTGGTCCGGGCCTCGTTGCCGCGCGTCATGGCCGCCTCGATTCGACCGGCCTCCCCGGTCTCCTCGCCCTCGGCTTCCAGCTGGAAGCCTTTCGAGTACTCGCTCAGCCGGAGAAGCTCGGTCGAATACTCGTAGGCAGCCAGTCGATCCTGAATGGAACGCTGGACGAGATCCAGCGGCGTACCGACCGCCGCCACGAGACCGATTACGAGCTCCGGGAACTCGGGACCTTCTTCAGAGAAGGAGGGAGCCGGCGCACTTCCTCGCCGAGGGCTGGCCTTCATCTTCGTCGCTCGCTTTCGCGCCGCCATCTCGCCCTCTTTCGATCGATACAGGCCGCGGCGGGCGGCCGCCGCTCTCATTGCTACGCGAGCGCTGTGACAGCAGGGGACACGAGTCGAATCCGATCAATACCACTGGGGATGCGCTAGAGCGGGACCGTGAACCGGCGTTCTCGTAACGACGCCATGCGCAATAGGCTCTCGTCGCTCGCTCCGCGCCCGCGGCGCGCGCCGATCAGCCGGACGCCGGCCGTTGGAAGTGGACATACTCTGCCGTCTGCGCGAAGCCCATGCGCGCATAGACCGGCCGGCCGAGCACGGAGGCCTGCAGGCTCCCGATCGTACACCCGCGCGCGCGTCCGGCGGCGAGTGCGGCCCAGGTGAGGGCCTCGGCATAGCCTTTTCGCCGCTGCTCCTCGATCGTCGCGACCCAGTAGATGCCGGCCACGCGTCCCGTCGCCATCAGCATCGAAGTCGCCACCGGCTCGGCCTCGACCTCTCCCCCGAGATAGCCGACGAGCAGCGCCGTTTCCGGCGATTCCAGCAGGCGAGCGGTCAGGAAGCGCGCGCCGAGGGCGGCCGGGAAGCCGAAGCCGGCGAAGGCGGCGAGCTGGAAATCAGCGAGGGTCTGCGGTGAATCGACGGGGACGATCCGAAGGCCGGCGGGTGCCGCGGCGGCATCGCGGAGCGGCGTGATCGACATGCCGGGGTTCGTCGCCGCCTGGCGATGGTGGCCCCGGGACTCGAGCTGTTCTTCGCAGGCGCCCGCGAGATCCCCTCTCACGATGAATCGAAACGGACTCAGGCGCTCGCCGAAATAACGCTCCGCTTGCTCGATCGCTCGAGTCGAGTCCGTGCTCGGCCGCTTGAGGAACGCCCAGTTGAAGTCGACCAGCGGATAGCCGGAGCTGACGCAGTGGACGTCTTTCGTCTCGAAGGACGCACCTTTGTCCGAGTTGGCGAACATCTCGGCTGAAGCCAGGCGGTAGTTTCGATCGAGTGCAGCGAGGGTCGACGTGTCCAGCACGGGCTAACGCCGCCCCCGGAAGCCATCTTCGTGGAGCGCGCCCCGCCCCGCGATGACCGGCAGGTCGAGGGCCGAGAGGATCCCGGGCGCCGCCGCGCAGACGGCGGGAATCGCGTTGAAGACCCGCATCCCGGTCGCGAGACAGCCGCCGCCATTGCCGTCGCCGGTATCCGCGTCGGAGAAGACCGTCTCTTGCACGATGTTGGGGCGCCCTATGATCTCGACGCGATTGGCGTGGACAAGGTCGAGCTTCGGCCGCGGCCAGTCGGGGGCGGCGTCGGGGTACAAGCGGTGGACGTGGTCGATGATGATGCGCGGGCGGCCACCGACGATGCCCTGGAGCTCGATGCGGTGGGCTGCGCACTCGCCGGGCAGGACGCGACCGTGCTCGAAGTCGACGGTGCGCGTGCCGGTCCAGCGAGAGTAGTTCTCCTGCGTTCGCTCGACCTTGACGCCCAGGGCCTGCGCAATCATGTAGAGCGGTCCGCCCCAGATTCCCGTCATCATGCCGGGGTTGGCGTCGAGGGGCGGCTTTTCTTCCATCTTCGAATAGAGGCCCATGAAGCGCAGGCTCGCCTGGTCCGGGTAGCTCCCGCCGTCGATGAACTCGGTCGTGCGAACGCTCTCGACCTGGCCGCATAACCCGAGCAGCGTCATCGGGAAGAGGTCGTTGCCGAAGCCCGGGTCGATGCCGTTGCTGAGGAAGCTCGTCCGGCCCGCTTCGCAGGCGTCTGCTATTCGCTTCTTGTACGCCGCGGGAATCAGGGGCGGGTAGTGGAAGACGCCCATGCTCGTGTCGACGACGTTCTTGCCGGCCCGGAGCGAGGCTTCGATGTTCGCCAGGTTGGCCTCGGCGTGCATCATGTTGGGGCCGAAGTAGGCGACCGCGTCGGCCGGGCCGGCGAGTAGCGTCTTCGCATCGCGGGTCGCGACGATGCCCGTCTTTGGACCACCGATGATTTCGCCGATGTCGCGGCCGTCCTTCGCCGGATCGTGGACGACCACGCCCGCGATCTCGAACTCCGGATGGCCGAGCAGGCTCTTCAGCACCGCCTTCCCAACGAAACCCGTTCCCCACACGATGACGCGGTACATTTCAGGCGAGCCCCGAGAAATCGATCTGTCCGGTCGCCATGAAGGCGTTGAAGCCCATGTCGACGTTGAGATTTACGCCGTTCACGTAGCGCGCTGCGTCCGAGCCGAGGAACGCCAACGCCATCGCGATGTCCCGTGGCGTCGCGATCGTCCCGCCGATCTGGGCGATCGTCCAGTTCATGGTCTTCTCGGTCATCGTCTTGTTGAAGTCGGGGAGCAGCGGCGTATCGATCGGCGCGGGGCAGACGCTGTTGGTGCGGACCTTGTGGGCCAGCGTCTCCTTCGAGCTCTTCATGGTGTAGACCTGGACGCATTCCTTCGAGAACGAGTAGCCGTCTCCGACGAGCTGCGGATGTTCGCGACACCAGCCGAACAGCTCTTCGCGGGACTCGAGGGAGATGCACTCGAGCACTTCCTGCAGATGCGCGGGCCACTGTCCGCCCGCGATCGACGCGGTGTTCGCAATCGCGCCGCCCGCGCGGATCCGGGGCAGCAGCAGCTCGGAGAGCTGGCGCAGGCCGAGCCAGTTCACCGCCATCACGTCCTCGACGGGGTGCGTCGCAGCGATGCCCGCGTTGTTGAAGAGGACGTCGATCGGACCGTTGATCTTGTCCACGGCGGCGGCGACGGACGAGGCCTTGCCCATGTTGGTCTCGATGTAGGTCGAGATCGGACCGTCGGGCCGGCGGATGTCGAGGACGATGACCTCGGGGCGGCCGAGCTCGGCCAGCACGTCGAGCAGCGCCGCGCCGACGCCGGAGAAGGCGCCGGTGATCACGACGCGTTTATTCGAGTAGTCGAAGGGATGGGACATGCAGGGCTCCTCAGCTTGGGTCAAAGATGGATCAAATGTCTTCGAGGCGTGCGACGGTGCGGCCGACCGTCAGGCGATCCCGCATCCGCGTCAGGGCTTCCGGAATCTCGTCGAACGAGATGAGCTGGCCGACCATGGGGCGCAGCTTTTTCGCCAACACGAGCGCGACGATCTCGCGCGTGATCTTCTCGCCGAGCTCGTGGCTGCAGAAATTCCAACCCATCGCGTTCTTCATCATCGCCTGGACCGGCGGCTCGGCGTAGGCGAGCAACGTGCCGCAGAGCTTCATGTTGCCCGCGATGATGCGGCGCGGAACGATCAGCTTCTCGTCCGCGAACTTCTTGTCCGAGGCGAAGCCCATCATCAGGTAGCGACCGTTGTAGGCGAGGGCCTTCATGGACTTCTCCATCACCCCTTCGCCCACGTTGTCGAACACCACGTCGACGCCGCGCCCGCCCGTCTCCTTCAAGATGACTTCGGCGAAATCATCCTTGTCGTAGTTGATGACGACGTCCGCGCCGTTGTCGCGGCAGGTCCCGAGCTTCTCGTCCGTGCCCGCGGTTGCGAAGACCCGCGCACCGAGATGCTTGGCGAGCTGGACGGCCGCGGTACCGGATCCGCCCGCCGCCGCGTGGATGAGGACGCTCTCGCCCGCGCGGAGGTCGGCGCG
>JANNQH010000110.1:0-4989 GCA_031400655.1 Deltaproteobacteria bacterium
GAGGCAGCTCGCCGAGGATCTACAGCACCCACGCCGGCAGCGCGGTGATCCGCGGCTCGCGGAGTAGCGGCACCGGCTCGGATACCATGCACACCACTGCGCCGGGTCCCAGTGCCACGCCACTGCGCGCCAGGGTCTGGATGCCCGCGAGCGCATCGCGTCCCGGCGAGGCCGATTTCTTGCACTCCACAGGATGCAATCGCCCGTCGTGTTCGATCAGCAGGTCCACTTCGCGCTGGTCCTTGTCCCGGTAGAAGCTCATCGACGCGCCGGAGCCTGCATGGGCATGGCTGCGCAGAATCTGGCCGTAGACCCAGGTCTCGAACATCGCGCCGGCCATCGCGCCCGCCTCGAGCGTCTCCGGGCTGCTCCATTGCGTCAGGTAGGCCGCCAGGCCGGTATCGAGGAAGTACAGCTTCGGCGTCTTGATGAAGCGCTTGGTGACGTTGGCATGCCAGGGCTGCAGCAGGCTGACGATGCCCGACGCCGCGAGGATGGACAGCCATGCCTTGGCGGTGTTGGGCGCGACGTCGGCATCGCGCGCCAGCTCCGCGATGTTGAGCAGTTGCGCGCTGCGTGCGGCGGCGGCGCGCACGAAACGAAGGAACGCCGTCTCGTCCCCCACCCGTGCGAGGTCGCGCACGTCGCGCTGAAGATAGGTCTGAAGGTACGAGCTGTAGAACAGATCGCGCGACATCGCGGGCTGTGTCACCAGCGCCGGATAGCTGCCGCGCCAGATATCGGTATACAAGCCGAGCAGGTCGGTCGGCTGCGCCGACTTGACGAGCCGTTGCAGTCGCGGCGGCACGGGCAGGAACGGAAGGGAGGCCGGCAAGCCCAGGGCCTCGCGTCGCGACAGGCCAAGCAGCGAAAAGATCTCGACGCGCCCGGCGAGCGACTCGGCCACGCCCTTCATCAGATGGAAGGCCTGCGAGCCGGTCAACCAGAAATCACCTGCACGCCGCCGCGCATCGACGGCGATCTTGATATGCGGAAGGATCTGCGGCGCGTACTGCACCTCTTCGATCAGCACCGGCGGCGGGTAGCTTTGAATGAAGAGCGCCGGGTCTTCGCGCGCCAGGCGCAAGACCAGCGGATCGTCGAGCGTGACGTAACGCCGCGAGCTGCCGGCCAGCGACCGCAGCAGCGTGGTCTTGCCCACCTGCCGCGCGCCGGCGACCAGCAGAACCGGAAATTGGCGCGCCGCGGCCGCGATCGGCTTGGCCGCGAAACGGGGCAGCGGTGCGGCTCCGGCGGCGCGTCGAGCAGGGCGTTTGGCGGCGGGCGGCATCCCCGCAGCTTACCGTCCAAAATGCAATCCGCCTGCACCTTGGACGGACTTGGCACGCCTTCACCCCGAACGCCTCCGAACAGCCCCGGGCGACGCGCAGGAGACGGTGATGCATGTCCACGCGCGTCGCCCGGGGCTGCTCCTCGGCGACGCGAAGCCGCTCATCTCGTCACCGCTTCCGCACCCGTCTCCGCCCCCGGCTCGACCCCCGGAAGCCGCAGGAACCCGATCGCGATGGCGCCGAGACCGAAGCAGGCGAGGAAGCTCGTGAACGCGAGCTGATAGCTACCGGTCCGGTCGAAGACATGCGCGGCGACAGGGGCGCCCGCGATGCTGACGGGCAACATCAGCAGGTTCATCAGGCCCATCGCGCTGCCGATCGTGGCGCGTCCGAAGGCCGCGCCGGTCAGTGCGCCCCAGAGTGGCATCGTGCCGCCGACGGCGAAGCCCGACGCGATCACGGCCGCGAGCAGGGCGCCGAAGGACGGCTGACCCATCAGCTGCGACCACGACAGCGCGAACCACGCGAACATGATCCAGACGACCCAGCGCTTGTCGATCCGGTCCGCGAGCCAGCCAAAGGGGAGGCGGCCCAGGGCGCTGCCCAGCGCATAGCCCGACATCAGGATCGCGGCGCGCGCGGGGCTGAAGCCGATGTCGGTGGCGAAGGGGACGAGGTGCGCCAGCATGACGCTGACGGGACAGTAGGCGAAGCCGATCGCGATGGTGATGGCCCAGAAGTTGCGTTCGCGGATCAACGCACGCGCCGTCATGGGCGCGATTGGCTCGCTCGGCGCGACGCGGTTCCGGGTGAGCGTGCTCGCGGTCGGCGTCGGCGCGACGACCGGATCACCGTCGGGCGCTGTACCCACGTCTTCGGGCGGCCGGGCCACGAAGAGCACGACGGGAGCGACTAACAATATAAGGCCCGCTCCCATCACGCCGGCGGCGCCGCGCCAGCCGAAGTGCTCGATCAACGCGGTCACGATCGGTGGGAAGGCGATGCCGCCTGCGGCGGAGCCGAGCGCGGTGATCCCCAGTGCCTGGCCGCGGCGACGGACGAACCAGCGCGCGACGATGGCGGTCGTCGCGAGGGGGCTGAAGAGGTAGGAGCCGACCCCGATGGCCGTGACGAAGAGCATGCCGACCTGCCAGAACTCACTGGCGCGAGACAGGAGTCCGAGGCCCGCCGCCTGCAGGACGATGCCGGTGGCCATGACGACTCGCGGCGAGAGGCGATCGAGCGCCCGCCCCATGAAGGGAGCGATCACGCCCTGCACGACCATCATCGAGGTCATCCCGAGCGTCACCGCGAGCCGCGAAGCGCCGAACTCCGCGGCCAGTGGCTTCACGAATGCGCCGTAGGCATAGAAGGTCGTGCCGACCGAAACGGCCTGAGCCAGGGCAGATACGGCGACGACCCGCCAACCATGAAACAATGCCGCCTGGCCTCCCTGATGACTCGCGAGCTGCGTCGGAAGAGATCGATGCAGGCGGCTCTGCCTGAAGAATAGGGTGACGCGATCCGGGAACATCTGCCAAGCTGCATCGAAGAGCGGATCTGTCGAATCGGTCGAGCTCGTGGACAGACACCCATCCAGTTCGAGAATCGCGGACCGGGCGCGGAGGTGGTGATGCATTTCGGGTTGACCGAGGAACAGGTCCTGCTGCAGGAGAGCCTGCGCCGCTATGCGGCGGAGGCGCTGCCCGCGAGCCGTCTGCGCGCGCTCTTCGATTCGGGGGTCGGCTTCGACGACGCGCTCTGGCAGGGCGCGGCGAAGCTGGGGCTCTGTGGACTGACGGTGCCAGAGGAGTACGGCGGGGCAGGGCTCGAGCTGCTCGATCAGGCGCTCGCCTTCGAGGTGTTGGGCGAGGCGGCGCTACCCGGTCCGTTCCTTGCGCACGCGCTCGTCTGCCATGCGATCGCCCGGGGCGGGAGCGAGGCGCAGAAGCATCGCTGGCTGCCGCGCCTGGCGGCGGGCGAGTTGGTAGGCGGCATCGCCCTCGGCGAATCCGGAGATCGTTGGGAGCCCGAGGACTGGCGGCTCGCGATCGTGGATGGTCGAGCCACGGGCTCGAAGGCCTTCGTGCACGCGGGGCCCGAGTGCGGGCTCCTCGTCGTCGGACTCGCGGGCGGACGGTTGGGGCTCGTGGAGGCGGCTGCGACCGGTGCGGACCAAACCGGTGGTGTTCGGCTGGATCCGATCGAGGGCAGCGACCGGACGCGAGCGCTCGCCGATCTCCATCTCGATGGCGCGGTCGTGGATTTACTCGATGCGGATCCCGAGATCGCAAGCTCGGTCCTCGACGCGGTGCGCATCCTGCTCGCGGCGGACGCGTTCGGCGCGGCCTGGCGGCTGATCCGGATGACCGTCGACTACGCCCAGACCCGCGAGCAGTTCGAGACGCCGATTGCGCAGTTCCAGGCGGTGAAGCACCAGCTCGCGGACATGACGATGGAGGTCGAGCCGATGCGAGGCCTCGTCTGGTATGCGGCCTACGCCTTCGACCACCGCCCGGAAGAAGTCGCCCGCGAGGCCGCCACCGTGAAGGCGCATGTCACGGACCGCGTGGTGCAGGTCGCCCGCGGCGCCGTCTCGCTCCACGGCGGCATCGGCTTCACCTGGGAGTGCGACGTTCATTTCTGGCTGAAGCGCGCGATGTTCGACCGCACGTGGCTGGGCTCACCGGCCGCCCACCGCGAGCGGCTGGCAAAGCTGGCGGGGTACTGACGCATGGATCTCGAATACGGACCCGAATACGACGTTCTCCGCGACGAGGTCGCGACCTTTCTCGCCGAGACGCCGCGCGACATCGACCGCCGCGACTTTCTGAAGGCCGCGACCGAGCGCGGCTACCTCTATCGCCACATCCCCCGGCGCTTCGGCGGCTCCGAGCAGCCCTTCGATCCGATCCGCGAGACGATCGTGGCGACGCTCTTCGACGCCTCGCCCTTCTCGTGGCGCCTCGCCCCGCAGTCGACGGGCATGCTGGTGCCGACGCTGCTCGAAGCGGGCTCGGACGCACAGCGCGAGAAGTTCATTCCGCCGACGCTGCTCGGCGATTCCGTCTGGTGCCAGGGCTACAGCGAGCCCGGCGCTGGGAGCGATCTCGCCTCGCTGCGTAGCACGGCGCGCCTCGACGGCGACCATTGGATTCTCAACGGGCAGAAGATCTGGACCAGCGACGCGGACCACGCGGGCTTCATGTTCGGGATGTTCCGCACTGAGCCCGACGCCGACAAACACGCGGGGATCTCGTATCTGCTGCTCGAGATGAATCAGCCGGGCCTCGACGTGCGGCCGCTGAAGCAGATCACCGGGGCGACGCATTTCTTCGAGGTCTTCTTTGACGATGTGAAGACGCCGGCGGACTGGATCGTCGGCCGCCGCGGCCAGGGCTGGCAGGTCGCGCGGGCGAATCTCAAGTACGAACGCAATCTCGGCGGCGGGCCGCGCATGCGCCAACGCTTTCGCGCTGTCCTCGAGCTGGCGCGAACGACGCGACGGAATGGGAAACCGGCGAGCGAGGATCCCGTGATCCGGCAGCGGCTCGCCGAGATCGAAGGCGAGGTGCGCTGCGCGGAGACGATGACGCTGCGCCAGCTCTCGGCGGCGTCCCGGGGCGAGGATGCGCAGGCCGCCCTGCCGCTGCTCGTCAACAAGCTCTACGGCAGCGAGATCGGTGAGCACATCGCC
>JANNQH010000111.1:0-3526 GCA_031400655.1 Deltaproteobacteria bacterium
TCGGACGAGCTCAACCACGCCTCGATCATCGATGGCGCCCGCCTCGCGCGCTGCGAGGTCGCGGTCTTCCGCCACGGCGACGTCGACGCCTTCGCCGAAACGCTGGCCCGCGTCCGTCCCCGCGCACGCCGCCTGCTCGTCGCGGTCGACGGCGTCTACAGCATGGACGGCGACGTCTCGCCGATCGCCGAGATCGTGAAGCTCGCCCACGACCAGGACGCCATCGTGCTGCTCGACGACGCCCACGGCACCGGCACCCTGGGCCCGCGCGGCCGCGGCAGCGCAGAAGTCGCGGGCGTGCTGCGCGACGTCGACATCCTGATGGGCACCCTCGGCAAATCCCTCGGCTCCTTCGGCGCCTTCATCGCGGGCTCCGAGCGCCTGCGCGATCTGCTCGTCAACACGGCGCGCAGCTTCATCTTCTCCTGCGCCCTCGCCCCCGCCCAGGTCGAGGCCGCCCGCGCGGCGCTCCGCCTCGTCGACCGCGAACCCTGGCGCCGAGAACGGCTCTGGCAGAATTGCGATCGATTGCGCGCCCGTCTCTCGTTGCACGGAATTTCGACAGCGCCGAGCACGACCCACATCCTGCCCGTCGTCGTCGGCGAGAACGCGCAGACGATGGCCGTATGCGAAGCGCTGCTGGAGCGCGGATATTATGCGCAGGGCATCCGCCATCCCTCCGTTCCCCGCGGCAGCGCGCGCCTTCGCATCACACCGATGGCGACGCACACGACGAGCGAGATCGACGGACTGACCGATGCGATCGCGGAGAGCTTCGCGGCGCAGCACATGCACGGTCTCGAACTCGGGCCGGAGCGTCGCGGCGATCTCGAATCCGCAGCGGTCGCGGGCGCGACCCGACTCCGCTGACACGAAATGCGCGGCCTCTTCGTCACCGGGACCGACACGGGCGTCGGAAAAACCTTCGTGTCCTGCGCCCTCGCTCGCGGCCTGCGCGCTGCCGGCGTGGACGTCGGTGTCATGAAGCCGATCGAGACGGGCGTTCCGGCGGAAGGTCCCGAGGATGCGCGCGCGCTTCGCCTCGCAGCGGGCGTCGATGACCCGCTCGACCTGATCTGTCCCGAGCGATTCTCGCTCCCCGCGTCGCCCGAGGCGGCGGCCCGGGCCGAGGGGCGGACGGCCTCGCTCGCGCCGATTCGCAAAGCCTTCGAATCTCTCGCCCGTCACCACCCGTTCATGTTGGTCGAGGGCGCCGGGGGCCTGCTCGTCCCGATCGATGCGCAGACCGACATGGCCGACCTCGCCCGAGCGCTCGACCTCCCGCTGCTTTTGGTCAGCCGAGCCGGCCTCGGAACGGTGAACCACACGAGACTCTCGCTCGAGGCGGCCGAGAGTCGCGGACTCGAAGTGTTCGGCGTCGTCATTTCTCATTCCACGGCGGACGAGCCCGAGGGCGACCGCCGCAATCTCGACGGACTTCGGGAACGTCTGGGCGAGCGACTGGTTCTGGAGCTGACCTATCGTCCAACGAACCGTCCATCGCGCGCACGTCATTCCGACGGCGACCCGGCCGACAGCGATCCTGCGATCACCGCTCTCATCGAGCGCCTGGTGCGCAGGGTGCGTACCTGATTCGCTGATCGGATGGGCCACGCGCGGGTCGTCGCCCACCGGCGACCGGCCGCCATTCAACGGTTGACCTCCGAAGGTCGACATCCAAAGATCGAGGAGGAAGAAGACATGGCCGACGAACGAATCGAACGGACCACGCTGACTCGCCGCAAAATGCTCGAAACGGCTGCCTGGGTCGGCGCCGGAGCGGCCGTCGCGACGGGACTCGGTGCAACCGCAGTCATCGCCGAGGAAACCGCGAAGCCGAGGCCACCGGCCTACCGCGGTGAGCACGCGATCAAGCCTCTCCCCTTCGATCCGTCGAAATTGAAGGGGCTCTCCGAGAAGCTGCTGGTCTCCCATCACGACAACAATTACGCCGGCGCGGTGAAGCGCCTGAACCTGATCCAACAGCAGCTCGGGACTCTCCCCGCGGACGCCGCGCCCTATCAGGTCGGCTCGCTGAAACGCGAGGAGTTGATCGCGTCGAATTCGATGGTGCTGCACGAGCTTTACTTCGCGAACCTCGGCGGCAACGGTCGCGCGGACGGTACGGCTGCGGGGTTGCTGAAGGCCGAGTACGGATCGCTCGAGACCTGGGAGCAGGATTTCAGACAGACGGCGCTGTCGCTCGGCGGTGGTTCCGGCTGGGTGGTCGTCGCCTACGACCGCGGCCGCCAGTCGCTCCACAACTGGTGGGCATGGGACCACGCTCATCAGGTAGCGGGCGGCGAGCCCGTCCTCGTGCTCGACCTGTACGAGCACTCCTATCACATGGACTACGGCGCGGCGGTGAAGCCGTACATCGACGCGTTTCTCGCGAACGTGGACTGGAATGAGGTCAATCGGCGCGTCGAGCGAGTGCGCGGCGCGTAGGCGTGCACGCCCTGTCGCTCGCACTGCTCGCGGCTTTCCTTTTCGGCGCGGCGACGCCGGCGAGCAAAGCCTTGCTGGCTACGCTCGAGCCGTTCCAGCTCGCGGGCCTTTTATATCTCGGAGCGGGCCTCGGCATGGCGCCGTTGGTGAGGCTCGAGGGCCGGAACGGCCCAGGACTCGCGCTGCTCGGTGCGAATCGATGGCGACTCGCGGGTGCCGTGCTCTTCGGCGGCGTGCTCGGGCCCGTCCTGCTGCTCGCGGGGCTGCAGTGGGGTCTCGCCGGCTCGGTCTCGCTGCTCTTGAATCTCGAGGGCGTCGCCACGGCCGTGCTCGGAGTCATGTTCTTCCGGGAGCATCTCGGAGCGATCGGATGGTGTGGCGTCGCCGGCGTGTTGGCCGCGTCGGTCCTCGTGGTAGGCGGCGGAGACTGGCCCGGCATGGTCGGGGCGCTGTTCACGGCCGGGGCGTGCCTGTGCTGGGCGATCGACAACCAGCTGACGGCGCTCATCGACGGCATCTCCGCCGAGCGGAGCACGCTCGTGAAAGGCCTCGTCGCAAGCGGGGTCAATCTCGCACTCGGATTCGCAACGTCGCCCTGGACTGCCTCGCTCGAGGTCGTCGCCGCCGCTCTCGCGGTGGGCGCACTCTCATACGGCGCGAGCATCGCCCTCTACATCCGTTCCGCGCAGGCTCTCGGCGCGACGCGGGCCCAGGCCGTCTTTGCCACGGCGCCCTTCGTCGGTGCCGGACTCTCCTTCGTCTTCCTGCACGAACCGCTGGGCATTGCCCATGCGCTTTCCGCATTCCTCTTGATCCCTTCGATCGCAGCGCTGTGCTGGAGCCGCCACATCCATCTCCATGCGCACCCACCGCTCGAGCACGTCCACAGCCATCGCCATGACGACGGACACCACCTCCACAGCCACGACGACACCCGCGCCGACCTGCGCCACAGTCATCCCCATCGCCACGACGGCCTGATCCACGCGCATCCACACTGGCCCGACGTCCATCACCGCCACGGACACGCGCGTTAGGAGACAGGGTTCAGACATGACGAGTTCCCACGTCTCGAAGA
>JANNQH010000112.1:0-7073 GCA_031400655.1 Deltaproteobacteria bacterium
CCGGGATCCGTGAGATCGCCTCTGCGAGACGGCTCGTCTCGAACCCGGGAAGCCTGCGAGCCGCTTGCTCGAGCAGCCAGCTGGTCGCGGCCAGGCCGGCGACGTGCAGGGCGACGCGGTCGGGTCGGTAGCGTGTCGGGCGCGCGGCGGGTGAGCGGGGCGGCGCGGGCATCGACGGAGCGTAACCGGGGATTGCTGCAGCGGCGGGGCTCCGCCTCCTCGTCGCACGGCAATCATGGCTCGGCCGCGCGGGCCGCTGCTACGCTCGCCAGCGTGCCGAAATCCGAGCTCTGTTCGTCATTGCTGGTGGCAATGCCCCAGCTCCTGGATCCGAATTTCCGCCGCGCGGTCGTGCTCGTCGTACATCACGATGCAGACTCGACCTTCGGTCTGGTGCTCAATCGTGAGGTCGACCTATCAGTGCGCGAGCTGTGCGAGAGCCTGGAGTTCAGCTGGCAGGGCAAGACGACGGCGGAGGTCGCCTGGGGCGGTCCGGTCGAGACGAATACGGGTTGGCTGTTATTCCAGGACGACGTCGACACCGAGATCGAGGGAGACCAGGTTTCCCGGCTCGAGGGCGAGCTCTGCTTCGCAGGCTCGATGGACGTGCTGCGGCAGCTGGCGGCACGGCCGCCCCAGGACGTTCGCATCTTCCTCGGCTATGCGGGCTGGGGCAGGGGTCAGCTCGAGGCGGAGCTGGCCCAGGGCGCCTGGGTCGTGGCGCCGATGTCGCCTGAGGTCGTCTTCGACGTGCCCGCGGAGTCGATGTGGGAGCACGTGCTGCGCGCGATGCAGATCGATCCGGCGAGGCTCTTTTCGACAGCAGGAGTGCATTGATGCGCGGCACGGGCTCATCCTTCGAGGTGCGCTGTCTGCGCTGCGACGTGAGCTTTCCGCTCGAGACGCGGCGCTGCGTCCACTGCGGCGGTCCGACCTCCGCGTCCCTTTCTGGCGGGAAGGCCGGCGCGGGGATGAGTGCGCCGAGGCAGGGACCGATCGCGACGACGAGCGGGACGAGCCCGACGCCGATCGGTATCGAAACGGCCGGTCCGTTTCCCTGGAGTCGACCCCGGGAGGCCGGTGCGCCGGCAACGCCGGGCCCGAGTGCGCCGGGCGGCGAGCTTCCGGACCCGGACGAGGCGCCGCAATCCCCGGGCGCGATGCTCTTTCGTTCGTTCGGGAGTCTCATCTGGATCGTCGCACTGATCGGCTTCTCGATCGTGCGAAGCTGCAGCGAAGGCTAGGCGCATGCCGGACGTCCACCCGAGCGGGACACTCCACGGCGTCATCTTCGCGCCGTTCGTGCGCAAGGTGCGCGCCGTGCTGGCGGCGAAGGCAATCGCGTATCAACAGGTGAGCGTGATGCCCGGCGCGATGGACCCGACGTTCCTCGCGAAGTCTCCGCTCTCCAAGATTCCCGTGTGGGAGGAGCCGGGCTTCGTGCTTCCCGACTCATCGGCGATTTGCGCCTATCTCGAACGGCTGGT
The DNA here is from genome assembly GCA_031400655.1 of Deltaproteobacteria bacterium. Lineage (GTDB taxonomy): Bacteria > Myxococcota_A > UBA9160 > UBA9160 > UBA4427 > UBA4427. Next base: position 1,488 of record JANNQH010000112.1, read on the forward strand.
GACCACGCCTTCGCTGTATCCGGCGGAGCCGCGGGCCTTCGCCACGGCGCTCTTCTGGGAGGAGTACGCCGACACGCGCATGGTCGATGCGGCCGAGCCGATCTTCTACGAGAGGGTCGTTCGACCCCGTGTGCTGCGACAGGCGGGAGACGAGGAGATCGTGCGCCGCAATCTCGAAGAGGTGGTGCCCCCGGTGTTCGACCAGCTCGAGTCGCTCTATTTCGCGCCCGGCCCGTTCCATGCCGGAGTCGCGCTGCCGGAAGCTGCGGGCGAGGCGGGTCTCGATATCTCGGCGATCGCGATCTGGTCGCCGATCGTAAATCTCGAGCACGTCGGGGTCTCCGTCGACGCAGGCCAGTGGCCGAAGCTTGCGGCCTTCATGCAGGCGATGAACGCGCACCCGGTCTTGCGCCCGATCGTGATGGAGGAGCGCGCGGCGCTCGGCATTCGTTAGTTCAGGTCGGGTTGCATCCGGTAGTCGCCGGGCACTCCAGGAGGGTCGAGAAGATGAAGGTCGAAGCCGCCATCGCCGTCGAAGCCGGGAAGCCCCTGGAGATCGACATGATCGAGCTCGAGGGGCCGAAGGAGGGCGAGTGCCTCGTGCGGCTCGCCGCGTCGGGCGTGTGTCACACGGACGCCTTCACGCTCTCGGGCGACGATCCAGAAGGCCTCTTTCCGGCGGTTCTCGGCCACGAGGGCGCGGGCGTCGTCGAGGCGATCGGGCCCGGCGTCAAATCGCTCGCGGTCGGAGACCACGTGATCCCGCTCTACACCCCCGAATGTCGCGCCTGCAAGTTCTGTTTGTCGGGCAAGACGAATCTCTGCGGCGCGATCCGCGCGACGCAGGGCAAGGGGTTGATGCCCGACGGTACGAGCCGGATCCGCTGGCGCGGCAATCCGATCCATCACTACATGGGGACGTCGACCTTCGCCCGCGCGACGGTCGTTCCCGAGATCGCCCTCGCGAAGGTCCGCAAGGACGCGCCGCTCGACAAGATCTGTCTTTTGGGATGCGGGGTCACGACCGGGATCGGCGCGGTGCTCAATACCGCGAAGGTCGAGCCGGGCTCGACGGTCGCCATTCTCGGCCTCGGCGGGATCGGCCTCGCCGTCGTCCAGGGGGCGGTCATGGCGGGCGCCGAGCGCATCATCGGGATCGACGCGAATCCCCGCAAGTTCGAGCTCGCGATGCAGTTCGGGGCGACGGAGTGCATCAATCCGAAAGACGTCTCCGACATCGAAGCGCACATCATCGAAATGACCGATGGCGGCGTCGACTACTCCTTCGAGTGCATCGGCAACGTCGAGACGATGGGCACGGCGCTCCGCATCACCCACAAGGGCTGGGGCCAGTCGATCATCATCGGCGTCGCCGGCGCGGGCAAGGAGATCCACGCGCGGCCCTTCCTGCTGGTCACGGGCCGCGTCTGGCGCGGGAGCGCCTTCGGCGGGACGAAGGGGCGAACGCAGCTGCCGGGCCTCGTCGACCGCTACATGAACGGCCGCATCAAGCTCGACGAGATGGTCACGAAGGAGCTTCCGCTCGCGCAGATCAACGAGGCCTTCGAGCTGATGCACCACGGCGAGGTGATCCGCAGCGTGATTCGCTACGACCTCTAGGACAGCGATTCGGATACGCCCGACCAGACGAGGCGGAGCGCGACCGCGGTGAGCGCTGTCTTGTAGATCAGCGGGAAGCGCTCTTCGGGGATGCGTTCGAGGAGCTTCGTGCCGAGGGACGTGCCGAGCACGACGGCCAGGATCATCCCGATGTAGAGCGGGGCGTGGGAGGAGAACTCGAAGCCGCCGGTCCCGAATAACACGATCTTCGCGAGATGGCCGGCCGCCTGACAGGCCGCCGTCGTGCCGATCAGCTCGAAGCGCGTGAGACCGAGTCCCAGGAAGAAGGGCGCGATGAACGGCCCGGTTGCACCGACGAGGGGGCCGAGCAGTCCCGAGACCCCGCCCACCAGCGTGAAGCGGGGCCCCGTCGGAATCCGCGCGGGATCGAAGCCGAGCAGCAGCCACTCTTGTCGCCAGGTCGCGACGAGCACGAAAACGCCGATCGCCAGGCGCAGCAGCTCGGGCGGCGCGCGCTGGGTGAGCGGGAGCGAGAGCATGCCGGCCGGCAGCAAGAGGATCAGATAGGGCAGGAAGAGGTCGCGGCGGAGCGCGCGGAGGTGGACCAGGGTCCGGCTCGAGTTCGAGGCAAGCTGGGCGATCGCGTGAACCGGGATCGCGACGGCGGGCTCCAGGAACAGCAGCATCACGGCGAGCAGCATGATGCCCCCCGCCATCCCGAGCACCGCCGAAACCGAGGCGGTCAGCAGGCTCGCCGTCCAGAGCACGAAGAACTCGAGGCCGATCTCGCCCATCGTCTGCCCCCGCCCTGCCCGCTCTCTGCCTTTTCTCTGCCCGCTTCCTGCGCGCTCGCTGCGATCTGGGCTCAGCCTGGCGCACAATGACCTCGATCAATGCATTGATCAAGTTGATTCAGCTGTGCATGATCGACTAGATTGAGCGACTCGATGGATCCCCACTCCGAATCCCACTACCGCTCGCCTCGACCGACGACGGCTTCTCATCCGGCAAAACGCCCGGCCGTTTCCTCCGCGCCACGAAGCGCTCCACTCGAGCGTGCGGGCCTCGAGGGTTCCCACGGGGAGTTCTTGACGGCCGCGGAAGCGGCCGAGCTCCTCGATGTGAAGCTCGCGACGCTCTATGCCTACACCAGCCGCGGCCTTGTCCAGAGCGTGCCGGGCGGGCGGGGACGCTCGCGGCGCTATCGCCGGCGGGATCTCGAGCGGCTCTGTGCACGGCGGGACGCGCGCTCCGGGCATGGCCCGGTCGCCGCGGCGGCACTGCGTCAGGGCGAGCCGGTGATGGACAGTGCCATCACGCTGATCTCCATCGAGCTGGGCCCCATCTACCGGGGCCGCGCCGCCCTCGATCTCGCGCGCGAGGGGCGGAGCTTCGAATGGGTCGCGGAGGGGCTCTGGTCGGGAAACTGGAGCGAGCGGCCGGAGCCTGTGGGCTGGCAATGCGAGGGGCCGGGGTTCGACCTCGATTCGCTGATCCGGATCCTGCCGCCCCGGGTCGGACCGCTGGCGGTTCTCTCGCTCGTGATCTCTCTGCTGGCGGCCCGGGATCCGGGGCGATTCAGCTGGCATCCCGATGCGGTCCTGGGCCGGGTTCGGACGCTGTTGCGGCGTTGCGCGGCGGTGCTGGCGATCGGACACGGTGGGACGAAGCCGGAGCAGGCGGTGCCTGCGGCGCTGGCGGCGAAGAGCCTGGCGGCGGCGATCGGGATCGCGTTCGGCCGCGAGCTCGGGCGGGATGAGCTGCGCGCTCTCAATCGCGCGCTCGTGCTGGCGGCGGACCACGAGCTCAATGCCTCGACCTTCGCTGCCCGGGTGGCGGCGTCGACAGGGGCCGACGTGTACGGCTGCATCCTCGCAGCGCTCGCGACCCTCTCGGGGCCCCGGCATGGCGGGGCGGCGGATCGTGTCGATGCGCTGCTCGTCGAGGCCGGGCCGGCGGAGCGGGTCGAGCAGGTGGTCCACGATCGCCAGCGGAGGGGCGAGGTGATCGAGGGCTTCGCCCACCCGATCTACGCGCCCCACTCCGACCCGCGCGGCGCGCTCCTGATCGAGATCGCCATGGGCCTCGCCCCGTCGCGCGAAGAGGTCCGCTCGGTCGTCGCCCTGGTCGATGCGATGCGTGAGGGCGGCTTCGGCGGCCCGTCCATCGATGTCGGACTCGTCGCGATCTCGCGCGCCCTCGGTTTCCCGACCGGCAGCGCCAGCGCCCTCTTCGCCCTCGGCCGCACCGTCGGCTGGGTCGCCCACGCCCTCGAGCAGCAGGACGCGGGCTTCCTCGTGCGTCCCCGGGCGCGCTACCGCGACGGTCTCGACTCTCATTCCAACCCCAACCCCAACCCCAACCCCGACAGCGGCCCGGCCGCCCCTCGCCCTGGCCGCGAGGCCACCGCGTGAGCGACGTGTCTGGCGCGAAAACAGGGCCCGGCGCCTGGTTGAAGAGCCCCCTCTTCTGGCTCGTGCTCGTGATCGTGGTGCTCGCCGCGTACGTCTACCGACCGCTCTTCGTCCCCCCGCACGATCAGGAGTTCACGGCCCAGGGCGAGGAGTTCTTCTTCGAGGCGACTCAGTCGGCGGGTGTCCCGGTGCTGATGCTGGCGACCTGGCTCTTCTACCGGCGCAGCCACTACCGCGACCTGCTTTCGAGCGGCGGAGCGAGCGGCGGAGCGAGCGCTGGCTCGATGCTAGGCGGAGGCGGGCTCCTGTTCGTCACGCTCGCGCTCTATGCCTGGGGGACCTACACGGGGGCTGCCGATCTCCGGCTCGCCAGCGCGCCGCTGCTGCTGGCCGGCGCGGCGATGCTGCTCGGCGGCGGTGCGGCGCTGCGCGCCTACTGGGTCCCGATCGTGTTCCTGCTCTTTGCGCTGCCGATCCCGCCGGTGCTGCTCTCGGCCGTGATCTTCCCGATCCAGCTCGCGACGGCGGCGTTCGCAGGGGCGGTGCTGAATGGGATCGGGGTGCAGTCCTTCGTCCAGGGCGACCAGATCCTGCGCCCCGAGAACACGTTCATCGTGATCGAGACCTGCAGCGGCGTGCGCACGGTGGTGACGCTCCTGATGCTGACCGTGCTGCTGATCGATCTGTTCGAGCGGCGGGGACGGCACGCGGCGCTACTCGTCGTTTTGACCCCGTTCGTGGCCTTCCTGACGAACGGGCTGCGCGTCGTGACCCTCGTCCTGAATCCGCATTCGTCGATCCACTCGATCCACAACCTCCAGGGCGTCGCGATGCTGCTCGTCGGCTTGACGGGGATCTATCTCCTCGACGGCCTGCTCGAGCGTTTGCTCGGGACCCGGGATCCGAGCGCCCTGGCGGGCGACTACGGGCTGGCGAGCGCGACGGCGATTCCGACGTCGATGCAGGGCCTGCGGCTTGCCGTGATCGCCGGGGTGCTCGCCTCGTTCGTCCTTATCGATCATGCGCTACCGCGCTGGCAGCCGCAGCGCGGGCTCGCCGAAATGCCCGATGCGCTGCTCGCGCGGGTGTTCGGCGAAGAGGCGTCGATCAAGGTCGACACGGATTTCCAGTTCACGGGCAGCGTGCGTTATCTCGCCCATGCGCGGCGCCGCGTGGACATCGACGGCATGCCGGTCGACATCCATCTCGGAGTCGGCGACGAGCAGGAACGACGCTTCACGCTCCTCAGTCCGCGGCTCGCCTGGCCGGAGAGCGGTTATGCGACGCTGGAGACGGGCGACGTCGAGCTCGAGCCCGGCGGCCCGCACGCGCGGCGCATGCTGCTGCGCCGCGGCGCGCGGTCGCTGCTCTCCTACTCGTGGTTCGAGCGGCGTGAGAGCTTCGGGCGCGAGTGGTGGCGCCAGGCTGCGGCCCTCGATCGCAGCCCCTTCGTCCGCCCGGAGCACATCCTCGCGATCCGGATCTCGACGCCCATCGAGCGCAGCGAATCGGGCGCCCGTGACGCCGAGGCCCGCGTCCGCCAGGCCTGGGCCCGGCTGGCCCCCGAGCTCCCCGGCTACGCCCCGACCCG
>JANNQH010000113.1:0-9052 GCA_031400655.1 Deltaproteobacteria bacterium
TCACCTATCAGCTCCCCCTGATCGACATCGACTACGCGGCCTCCGAGATCTACCGGCTCGCGGGCATGGGGGCACGCTCGATCCAGATCCCGAACTTCCCGAGCGAGCTCGGCATGCCCGACTACCACGACCTCCGCTACCAGAAGCTCTGGCACGCCTTCGAGGAGACGGGCGTCGTCGTCGCGAACCACCTGACGCTCAAGACCTCGCTCTGGGACACCTTCCGCCGGGACCCGACGCCGCAGAAGGGCATCTTCACGGCGATGCCCGGCTTCGCCCTCGCCGAGACCCTGATGTGGTATGTGCTGACCGGCGTGCTCGAGCGACATCCCAGGCTGCGGGTCGTCTTCGTCGAGCCGGGGCTCTTCTGGCTGCCGGGCTTCATCCGCTTCCTCGACAGCCGCATGCACCAGCACTACGAGTTTCCCGGCGTGAAGCTGCTCCCGTCCGAGTATTTCCGGCGCCAGATGGCCGCGACCTTTGTCCACGAGCCCGAGGCGGTCGCCGCGCGCCACGAGCTCGGCGTCGAGAACGTGCTGTGGTCGACGGATTTCCCGCATCCCTGCTGCAATTGGCCAAACGCCGCCGCCAAGGTCGAGCATTTGTTCAAGGGCGTGCCGGAGAACGAGATCCACAAGATCACGTGGCAAAACGGTGCCACGATGTACGGTATCGATTAAACGTTCCACCCGATCCTTCCACCCCCTGCACCCGCCCGAGCCCGGGCGGGGCGAGCGGAGACGACCCGATGGCTCTCGTCCTCGACGGAATTCGCGTTCTCGACCTCTCGACGGGCATTTCCGGCCCGATGGCGACGATGCTGCTCGCGGATCACGGAGCCAGCGTCACGCGCATCGAACGGCCGGACGAGGATCCCCTGCGCGCGCAGCTGGGAAACCACGTCTGGAACCGCGGCAAGCGAAGCGCCGTGCTCGACCTGAAGGATGCCCGGGACAAGCAAGCCTTCCTCGCCCTCGCCGCGACGGCGGACGTTCTGCTCGAAAGCTACGCGCCCGACGTCACGCGGCGCCTCGGCATCGACTACGAAACCCTCGCTGCACTGAACCCCCGCCTGATCTACTGCTCGATCACTGGCTACGGCCGCAACAATCCCTACTCGGATCGCCCCGGCTACGACGCGCTCGTCGCCGCCCGCTCGGGTCTGCAGTGGGAGCAGCGCGGCCGTTTCGGCGGCTCGGCGCCGCACCTGTCGGGCAAGCCGCCTCTCTTTCCCGATCTCGAGGTCGCGCAGGAGCGCCTCCAGGGCGCACCACGCGAGGGCCCGCTCTTCCCGTCGTCGCGCTTTCCGAGTCTCGGTGCCGCCTACGCCGCCACGACGGCAATCAGTGCGGCGCTACGCGCACGGGAAGTGACGGGCAGGGGCCAGTGGGTCGAGACCTCGCTGCTCCAGGGGGCGCTGGCAGCGGGCGTGCTCGCCTTCGCGATGGCGGAGAAGCTCGATACGCCGATGTTCATGTCGTGGGTCGGTGATAGTCGCTCGCCGAAGGGCTTGTTCGAGTGCAAGGACGGGCGCTGGATCCACGCCTGGCCGCCGAATCCGCGCTTCGTGCTGTCGGCGGGTGCGGGGGACAAGCTCAATGCAACACCGGACCTGACCGTTCGCCAGGATCCGGAACGCATCGGCCTCGGCGTCGAGGAGATCTTCGTCCTCGACCACTATTGGGAGCCGATGGCCGAGACCGTCCGCAAGTTCACCGCGGATGAATGGACGGAGGCCGGCGCGGTCGCTTCAGTCTGCATCCAGAAGATCCGCTCGCCCGAGGAGGCCTTCGCCGATCCGCTGCTCGCCGCCGACGACGTCGTGACGGAGCTCGACGATCCGGAGCTCGGTCGCATCCGCGGGGCCGGCATCCTCTACAAGCTCGAGCGTTCACCCGGCGCGATCCGCGGACCCGCACCGACGAAGGGCCAGCACACCGCCGAGGTGAAGGCCGAGGCGGCCGTCGCGAAGAAGGCTGCGACGGCGAAATCACCGGCGCCGCGGTCGGGTTCAGCTTCTCTCGCGAAGGGCCCCCTCGACGGGATCACGGTGCTCGACTTCGGCCTCGCCGTGGCCGGACCCTATGCGGGTCAGATCCTTTCGGACCTCGGCGCCCGGGTCATCAAGGTGAACGCGCTCCACGACTGGTACTGGCATTCGAGCCAGATCGCGATGGCCTGCAACCGCGGCAAACAGAGCATCGCCGTCGACCTAAAGAAGCCGGGCGCCAAAGCGGTGATCGATCGATTGCTCGCGTCGGCCGACGTGGTGATGCACAACATGCGCTACCGCGCCGCAATCAAGCTCGGCATCGACTACGACTCGCTGAAAGAACGCTTCCCGCGAATCGTCTACTGCCACACTCGCGGCTTCGAGCGCGGCCCCCGCCTGGAGCTCCCGGGCAACGACCAGACCGGGGCGTGTCTCGCCGGCGTCGAGTGGGAGGACGGCGGCTGCGGCCGAGGTGGACGCCCGATCTGGTCGCTCACCAACATGGGCGACACGGGCAACGGCTTCCTCGCAGCGATCGCCATCTGTCAGGCGCTCTTCGAGCGCGAGAAGACGGGCAAGGGCCAGTTCTGCGAGACCGCGATCGTGAACGCCCAGATGTTCAACACGAGCCATGCGGCTGCCCACGCGGACGGAAGCCCGATCGAGCGGCCGCTGCTCGACGCGATGCAGACGGGCTTTTCCGCCGGCGTGCGCATCTACCCGACGCGGGACGAATGGCTCTGTCTCACGCTCGTCCGCGAGCGCCACTGGCATGCCCTCGCGGCGGCCCTCGAGCTGCCCGAGCTCGCCGCCGCCGGACGTTATGGGAACGCCGAGACGCGCGCCGCAAACGACGGCGACGTCGAGAAGCTCCTCGAGCATCGCTTCGCGACCGGAACCGCGCAGAGCTTCTTCGACCGCCTCGACGCGGCGGGGGTCCCGTGCGAGATCTCTGCCGAGAACGCCAATATCAAGCTCTGGAGCGAGCCGAAGTTCATCGCAGATCAATTCGTCGCAAAATATCGCCACCGCGTAATCGGCGAGATGGGCCAACCCGGCCTCGCCTTCCAGTTCTCCGACACACCGACCCGCGTCCAGTCCGCACCGATGATGGTCGGCGAGCACACGCGCCAGATCCTCGCCGATCTGGGTTATTCGGAGGCGGAGGTGAGCTCGCTCTTCGAGGCGGCCGTGGTCGGCGACGAGTCTGTGAACCCGACACTGGCGAAGGCGGGGACGAAGCCCGTCGCCTCGCCCTGGGAGAAGAAATGATGGCGACTCCGGAGATGACCGCCAGCCGCGAGACCGCCCGGCGGCCGCAACCGATTCCGAGCCGCGACAGTCTGCCTTTCTGGGAGGGTGCTGCGCGCGGCGAGCTGCTCGGACAGCGGTGCGCGGACTGCAAGCTCTTCCGGCATCCGCCGCGGCCGATGTGCCCGAGCTGCCAGTCGGTGAAATGGGAATGGCTCCAGCTCACCGGGCGCGGGAAGATCGCGGCCTGGATGCTGCCGGTCCATCCGCGTATCCCGCTCTTCGACGATCCCCTCGTCTGCGTGCTCGTCGATCTCGACGAAGGGATCCGGATCTTCTCGAATCTCTACGAGTGCGCTCCCGACCAGGTCCGGAACGGCATGGCGGTCGAGGTCTTCTTCGTCCCGACGGCGGGCGACAAGCAGGTCCCGGTGTTCCGACCGGTTCGGGGAGAGAGATCGTGAAGCCCACTTTTCATGCGAAGAAGGCAGTCATCGCCGGTATCGGGCAGACGGAATTCTCGAAGGACTCGGGCCGCAGCGAGCTCCAGCTCGCTTGCGAGGCGATCAAGCTCGCCCTCGACGACGCAGGGCTCACGCCCGCAGACGTCGACGGCATGTCGACCTTCACGATCGACAACAACGAGGACGTCGATCTCGTAAGGTCGCTGGGGATCCGGAACCTGCGCTTCTCGTCCCGCGCTCCCCACGGCGGCGGCGGCTCGATGGCGACGATCGCCCACGGCATGGCCGCCGTGGAAGCCGGCCTGTCGAACGCCTTCGTCTGCTTCCGCGCGATGAACGAACGCTCGGGCGCCCGCTTCGGCATCGCCCACCTCGCGCCGAACTCGAACAGCAAGGGCTCGGGCTCGGGATTTCTCGAGTGGAGCATGCCGTTCGGCGCTGCATCTCCCGCCGCCTGGACGGGCATCCAGGCCCAGGCCTACATGGCCCGCTATGGGCTCACGAACGCCGACTTCGCGCCCATCTCGGTCCAGCTCCGGAAGAACGCGGCGACCAATCCCCTCGCCTGGTACTTCCAAAAGCCGATCACGATCGACGACCACCAGAGCTCGCGCTGGATCGTCGAGCCGATCTTCCGCCTGCTGGATTGTTGCCAGGAATCCGACGGGGGCGTCGCCATCGTGATCACGACCGCGGAGCGTGCGCGCGATCTGCGGCAGAAGCCCGCGGTGATCGCCCACGCGACGCAGGCCGTGCCCTTCGAGACCGAGACCGTGACCAATTTCTACCACCAGGATCTGACCGCCTTCGACAGCGGTCTCCACTGCGCGAAGGAGCTCTGGGGCAGGACGGGGCTCTCGCCCCGGGACATCCAGGTCGGCATGCTCTACGACCACTTCACGATCGCCGTCTTCTGGCATCTCGAGGCGATGGGCTTCTGCAAGCCCGGCGAGGCCGCCGGATTCGTGAAGGACGGCCACCTCGCCCTCGACGGCTCGATCCCGATCAGCCCGAACGGCGGCCTGATCGGCGAGGCCTACATCCACGGCATGAATCTCGTGACGGAAGCCGTCCGCCAGATCCGGGGCACGGCGACGAACCAGGTGAAAAACGTCGAGAACGTGCTGCTGTCGGCGGGCATGAGCGGCGCAATCTTGTCGCGCTGCTAGGCGAGAAGCTCCTTCGCGATGATGAGCTTGCGGACCTCGGTCGTGCCGGCGCCGATCTCGAGCAGCTTCGTGCCGCGGTACAGCCGGTTCATCTCGGTCTCCCAGATGTAGCCGGCGCCGCCATGGATCTGGACGGCGTGGTCGAGGACGCGGTTCATGGAGTCGGCGCAGTACATGACGGAGGTTGCCGAGATGCGGTGGACCTCGCCCCGACCGCCTTCGCCGGCGGGCAGCTCGTTCAGCGCCGACAAGCAGTAGTAGTTGTAGATGCGCATTGTCTCGACGAGGGTCGACATCTCCGCGAGGCGCGATTGGATCATCTGGAAATTCGCGATCGGCTCACCGAACTGGACCCGCTCTTTGGCGTGGGCGATCGAGATCGTGAGGGCGCGCTCGGCCATGCCGACGCAGATCGGCGCGATCGTGGCGCGCTCGAGATCGAGGCCGCTCATGATGCAGCGGACGCCCTCGTTCACCTTCCCGATCACGTTCGCCGCCGGAATGCGGCAGTCGTCGAAGGCGAGCTCCGCCGTCTGGGAGCCGCGGAAGCCCATCTTCTCAAGCTTCTGGGCGACGCGCACGCCGGGGGTCTTCATGTCGACGACGAAGGCGGTGATCCCCCGCGTACCGCGCGCGGGATCGGTCCGGGCATAGACGAGGCAGAGATCGGCGACCGGCCCGTTCGTGATGTAGAGCTTGCGGCCGTTCACGACGTAGTCGTCGCCGTCGCGCACCGCGCGGGTCGCCATCGAGCCGAGGGCATCGGAGCCGGCGCCGGGCTCGGTGAGGCCGAGACATCCGATTGCCCGGCCATCGCAGAGGGGCGGGACGAAGCGCTCGACCTGCTCGGGCGTCCCCGAGCGCAGGATGTTGTTCATGCAGAGGTTCTCGTGGGCGACCCAGGAGAGCGCCAACGCGTGATTCCAGCGGGCGAAGGCCTGGAGCACGAGGCCGCTCGCAAACAGGTCGAGGTCGGCGCCGCCCTGCGCCACCGGGACCGTGATCCCGAGATAGCCGTCGCGGCCGAGGGCGCGGAACTCGGCGTCCGGCCACCATTCGTCGTCGTCCATCCGACGCGCCAGGGGGGCCAGCCGCTCCCGCGCGTAGCGATCGGCGGCGTCGAGGATCGCGATGCGTTCCTCGCTCAGCTGAAATTCGCTCGACATGCTCCGATTCCTCTTCCGGCTATTCGGCCCCATGCTCGCGCAGATACCTTGACAGGGCCTGCTTTTTCTCAGAGCGTAGCCACGCGTCGAGGAGGCTCCGGTGGCGGCGAAGAACAAGAATAATGATAAGCAGCGCAAAGCTGCCCGAGGGACGCGGCAAAAGGCGAGGCCCTCCTCGTCCGCCCCGGTCGTCCGCTGCGAGACCCGCGGCGCCGTCTTCTGGATCACCCTCGACCGCCCCGAGCGGCGTAACGCAATCAACGACGACGTCGCGCACGGGATCGCGGCCGGCCTTCGGCAGGCCGAGGCCGATTCCGGCGTGCGCGCGATCGTGTTGACCGGTGCGGGGGAGCAGGCGTTCTGTGCGGGGGGCGATCTGCGCGCAGGGCAGAACGATTCGCCTTTTGAGAGCGATCCGGCGCATCCGCAGAACGCGATCCTCGATCTCTTCAGGACTTTCGAGCAGTGTGGGCTGCCGACGGTCGCCCGCGTGAACGGCCATGCGCTCGCGGGAGGACTCGGGTTGATGTGCGCCTGCGATCTCGCAATTGCGGTCGACACGGCGACCTTCGGTGTCCCCGAGGTGGGTGTCGGGCTGTTTCCGATGATGATCCTGCCCTACCTGCTGCGGGCCATGCCTCGCCGGCGGCTGCTCGAATGGTGCATCACCGGCGCGCGCTACAGCGCGGCGCAAGCCCTCGAAGCCGAGCTCGTGAACCGGGTCGTTCCCGTTGCCGACCTCGACCGCGAGCTCGGCGAGCTGCTCGACCAGATCACCTCGCGATCGCCAACGGCGATTCGGCTCGGAAAACGCGGGCTCCGCGCCGTCGAGGACATGGCCCTGGCCCAGGCCTTCGAATACGCCCAGCTGATGCTGCCCAACATGGCGAGAACCGAGGACGCCCGCGAGGGGTTTCGCGCCTTTGGCGAGCGGCGAAGCCCGAAGTTCAGCGGAAACTAACAATGAGCCAGATCCCTGGAATCTCGAAGGTGCTGATCGCGAACCGCGGCGAGATCGCGGTCCGGATCGCGCGCACCCTCGCCCGCCTGGGAATCGCTTCGGCGCTCGTGGCCCACGCCGAAGACGCAGCGAGTCCGGCTGCGCGAGTCGTCGACGAGGTCTGCCCCATCGAGGGCGACACGCCGGTCGCAAGCTACCTCGACGGTGAACAGACGATCGCGATCGCCCGGCGGATCGGTGCCGACGCAATCCATCCGGGCTACGGATTCCTGTCGGAGAATGCCGATTTTGCTGCGGCGGTTACGGCAGCGGGCATTCGCTGGATCGGCCCCTCACCGAAGTCGATGAGGCTGCTCGGCGACAAGATCGAGGCGCGCCGATTCGTTTCGGGACTCGGTGTCTTGCTGACACCATCGGCGACCGAGTCGGAGGGTCCCGCGAGCTTCGCGCGGCGCGCCGCCGCGATCGGCTTTCCGCTCCTCATCAAGGCTTCGGCGGGGGGCGGTGGCAAGGGTATGCAGATCGTGCGCGACGCCGCCGGCCTGCGAGAAGCCATCCTGCTCGCTCGCTCGGCGGCCCTGCGTTATTTCAAGGACGACCGGATCTACGCCGAGCGCTACGTCGAATCGCCGCGCCACATCGAAGTCCAGATCCTCGCCGACAGCCACGGCCAGGTGCTCCACCTGGGCGAGCGCGACTGCTCGATCCAGCGCCGTTTCCAGAAGCTGATCGAGGAGACGCCCGCGACCGGTCTCGCTCCGGCGCTGCGGCGGGAGATCTGCGAATGCGCCGTCCGGATTGCGCGGGCCGCCGACTACCACAACGCAGGCACGGTCGAATTCATCCTCGCGCCGAGCGGCGAGTTCTACTTCCTCGAGATGAACACACGCCTCCAGGTCGAGCATCCCGTGACCGAGCTGGTGACCGGGATCGACCTGGTCGAGCAACAGCTGCGCGTCGCCGCGGGCGAGAAGCTCGCGCTGAGCCAGGAATCGATCGTGGCGTCCGGCGTGGCGATCGAGTGTCGGCTGTGTGCCGAGGATGCCGATCATGACTTCCGGCCCGCGGTCGGCGAGCTGCTCGTGTTCCGACCCGCAGCGGGTCCCGGCATCCGGCTCGACAGCGGCATCGCAGAGGGCCAGAAGATCACGACCGCCTTCGATCCGATGCTGGCCAAGCTCAGCGTCCACGCGAGCGACCGCGAGCAGGCGATCGAGCTCGCGATTCGCGCGCTCGAGCAGACCGTCGTGCTCGGCTGCACGACCAACGCGAGCTTTCTCGCGCGCGTCCTCGACCATCCCGATTTCAGGGCGGGCCGGGTCGAGACCGGCTTCATTCCGGCCCACGCGGAATCGCTCAAAGTCGAGCCGCTCGACGCCGAGGGGCGCCGGATCGTGCTCGCCGCCGCGGCGCTCTCGAATCGGGATTTCTGCGAACGCGTCGCCGCCGTGCCCGAGCCGTTCGCGTCGATCGGCGCCTGGCGAAACTGAGGAGCAACGTGGGCTACGACTTCCGTCTCGAAGACCGCGATGCACGCGTGAGCCCCTGGCGGGCGGGCGCGCCCCTTGAGCTCGAGATCGAGGGCCAGCGCGTGCAGACGACGCTCGCGCGCGGAACGAGCGACGGCGAATACTTCCTGACGCTCGACGGCCAGCGCGAGCGGCTCTTTATCGCGACCCGGGGCGACGTCCATTTCGTCCACTGGCGCGGCCGCAGCCACCGGGTCGAAGCCTGGAACGCCCTCGATCGCGAGAGAGAGAAGGCGGTCCGTGCCGGCGGTGCCGACGAAATCCGCGCACCGATGCCCGGCGTCGTCGTCTCCATCGCGGCGAAGGCGGGCGACGCGGTCGAGACCGGCGCGCTCCTCCTGACGATCGAGAGCATGAGGGTGGATAGGCAGTTCAAGACGCATTTTCCGCACCGCCGGTAAGTCCATTACGTAAACGGGCGCCCGTTCGGGGGGCGATTTCAAGCTTTCCCGCCCGTCCGTATCCGGCCGAACCCCCGACGCCCAGGGGATGGCCATTCCGCGGGTGAGCTTTTCCGAT
>JANNQH010000114.1:0-5154 GCA_031400655.1 Deltaproteobacteria bacterium
TCCGTGGTCTCGTACTCCTCGAGGGCCGCGCGACAGGCTGCCCGATCGGCCGCGTCGCCCGCCTCGTCGTCCCGAACGCACGCGCGCAGACGCGCCTCCAGGAAATGAGCGTAGTCGGGAATGCCCTCGAAGCGGTCCGCGTTCATTCGCCGGCGCGTGAAGTTGAAGCGGGGCCCGTGGTGTTGCTTGTGCTTTCCGCTCTGGGAGGGGCTGAAGGGGGCGGAGTCGATGGAGCTGAGGAGACGCTCGGCTTCGATCTGCGTGATCGCCTCCGGGTAGACCCGGACGCCCGTGAACGCCGGACAGGTCAGTGCAGACTGGCGCGACGCGTCGAAGACGTGGAAGTGGGGTGAGCCGACCGGCGCCGTCGGCACGCGGGCGTCTCGCTCGCTCGCCAGCGCATCGCCAAGCCAGGCGGGAACGGCGAGCGGATCGCCCATCCCGAGCGCACGGCGCAGCTCCGGGTCCCGGCAGCGCGCGCACCAGCGCACTCCAGTGCACGCGCACGCCTTCACGACACCCGACTCGACGTGCACGGCGCCGCTCTCCTTGGGCTGAAGGCTCAGCCTTCACCCCGCACGAATTGGCGGAACGCGGAAGCGCTCCAGTTGTCGTGGTCCTCGCCGAAGCCGCGTTTGCCGCCGTCCCACTCCCATTCGGTGAGACAGTTCCAGGTCCAGAGATTCGGGTTCAGGTGGACGCCGAGCTTGTTCAGCATACGACCTTCGGCTTCGAGCGTACGGCCCAGCGTGTCGCGGCCGGTGATGCGGACGCGGCTCGGGCAGTGGTCCTTGCGTTCCAGGACTTCGCGAGTGCCCTCGGTCAGCTTGGCCCAGACGCCGTCGCGTAGCAGGAATCCGTGGATCGAGATGTAGCCGTTGCCGAAATCGCCGGTGATCGTGTGCCAGGCGTCGCGTTCGGACATCGTGGCGTAGGTGTAGCCGCCGCGTTTGTTGGGGGCGCCCGGATGCAGCGTCGCCCCGATCTGGGATCGCACGCCCCAGGACCGATCGCGCATGCCGTAGGCGTCGACGGGGATCGTCTCTTCACGGATCCGGATCGTTCCGCGATAGCGCCCCGGTTGATCGAGATGGCCACCGGCCAGGCGATTCGGCTCGCAGATCGCATCGAAGGTCAGGTGGACCTCGACCTCCTTGGCGTCCTGGTCGACGTAGTGGAGCTCGTAGCGCGTCAGCGGCTCGAGACAGCGATAGTGGAGGCCGTTCGCCAGACGGATGTCGCTCAGGTCCTGGTCCTTGGGGATCGGGAGGTGCCAGAGGTTCTTTGCGTAGACACAGTTCCAGATCTGCGAGCCCGATGGATCCCAGAAGAAGGCGCCCCCCGACGTCACGCCCTGGTTGGGCCGGAAGAACGGGTAGAGCTGGCCCGAGAGCTTTCGCTCGGGCACGGCGAAGGTGAACCAGCAGGTCTCGGTCCAGAACGGATCGGCGCTGGTCGGCGGATGGAAACGATCGTCGGGATGGATCGACACGCGGGGCCTCCTTGGGCGGCGCGATCCTATCGCGGTCGGGCGCTCCAGGCCTTACCCTGCAGGCCGCGATGACTCCGCCCCCCGCCAAGCGATCTGCCCGAAACGGCGCCCGACCGGCTTCCGCCCGAAAGGTCGGGGCGAAGCCGTCGCGCGCACCGCGGATCGGGTTCGCGAGCCTCGGATGCCCGAAGGCGCTGGTCGACTCGGAGCGCATCCTGACCCAGCTGCGCGCCGAGGGCTACGAGACCGTCGCACAGTATGCCGACGCCGATCTCGTCGTCGTCAACACCTGCGGCTTCATCACCGCCGCCGTCGAAGAATCCCTCGCTACGATCGGCGAGGCGCTGGCCGAGAACGGCAAGGTCATCGTGACGGGATGTCTCGGCGCCCAGCCGGAGAAGATCCTCGCGCGCCACCCGAACGTGCTCGCCATCAGTGGGCCCCAGGACTACGAGTCGGTGCTCGGCGCGGTGCACGAGCACCTCCCGCCCGCTCACGATCCTTTCCTCGATCTGCTGCCGCCGCAGGGCGTCAAGCTGACGCCCCGGCACTACGCCTATCTCAAGATCTCCGAAGGCTGCAATCACCGCTGCAGCTTCTGCATCATCCCCTCGCTGCGCGGCGACCTCGTGAGTCGCCCGATCGCCGACGTGATGCGCGAGGCCGAGCGGCTCGTGAAGGCCGGCGTGAAGGAGCTGCTCGTCATTTCGCAGGACACCAGCGCCTATGGCGTCGACCTGCGCCACGCCGAGGGGGATTTCCGCGGACGAGCCAGAAAGGCGAGTCTCGAAGGCCTTGCGACCGCGTTAGGCGAGCTCGGGGTCTGGGTCCGGCTGCACTACGTCTATCCGTATCCGCACGTCGACCGCGTGATCCCGCTGATGGCCGAGGGCCGCGTCCTGCCCTATCTCGACATCCCCTTCCAGCATGCGAGTGCGCGGGTACTCCGGCGCATGAAGCGGCCAGCGAGCTCGGCGAATACCCTGGAACGGATTCGCCGTTGGCGCGAAATTGCACCGGACCTCACGCTTCGAAGCACGTTCATCGTGGGATTCCCGGGCGAGACGGAAGAGGATTTCGAGGAGCTGCTCGACTTCCTCGACGAGGCGCAGCTCGATCGCGTCGGTTGCTTCCCGTACTCCCCCGTCGAAGGTGCGGCGGCGAACGCGCTTGCCGGCGCCGTGCCCGAAGCGTTGAAGCAGGAGCGCCATGCGCGCTTCATGGAGCGCGCGGCCTCGATCAGCGTAAAGCGCCTCGCCGACAAGCAGGGGCGAACGCTTCGGGTCCTGGTGGACGCGGTCGACGGGAATTTTGCGATCGCACGCAGCGAAGCGGACGCGCCGGAGATCGACGGTGTCGTGCGCGTGCGAGGCGGGAGCCAGCTCCCGATCGGCGAGTTCGCCGATGTCGTGGTGACGGGATCCGATACCTACGATCTCGAGGCGAAGCTCGTCACTGCGACCAATCGCTCCGTCGCCCTGAAGACGATCTAGACGCGCAGGCCCGGCTGCATCGGCCCAGCTAGCTCCCGGCGGAGGCGGGCGACTGCTCGATCGAGTTCGTGCGCGGATCCGTCGCGACCCCGCGGCGTGATCCTGGGGTCGCGGTGCCCGTGCCGGCCGAGTACTGATCCGCACGGAAGGCGGGAAAGCGCGCCGCGGGTCCGCGCGGCGCATCGCCGAGGACGGTCACGCGCTGGATCACGCGGGTCTCGTCGTAGTCATTGATCGCGAAATGCATCGTGCAGCGGTTATCCCAGATGCCGACCGCGCCCTTCGACCAGCGGTAGCGGACCTGGAAAGCGGGTTGCTCCGACCAATCGCAGAGCATCCGCAGCAGCGCGTCGCTCTCACTGCGGCGCAGCTCCTTGAAATGCGACGTGAACGTGCGGTTGACATAGAGCGCACGGCGACCGGTCTCGGGATGGATCCGGACGGCGGAATGCTCGGCGCGGATTTCCGGGCGGCCGAAGGGGGCCGCGTGATGGACTGCAGTCAGCCCGTCGACGAGCTCGCGGATCGGGTCCGAGAGGGTCTCGTAGGCGAGGTACTGGTTCGTAAAGAGCGTGTCTCCGCCGCGCTTCGGGCAGACGATCATGTTGAGAATCGAGGCCATCGGCGGGGTCGCGCTGAAGGTGACGTCGGTATGCCAGGTGTCGGCGCGAGCGCCCTTGTCGCTGTCGAGCACGACGATCTCCGGAAATTCGTCGGAGACCTTCGGGATGAACGGGTGGATTTCGATCTCGCCGAAGCGACGGCCGAGGGACACGTGCTCGGCATGGCTCAGGTGTTGATCCGGGAAGAAGAGCACGAGGTGCTCCAGCCAGACCTCGCGCACCGCCTTCCACTCGCCCTCGTCCAGTGCGCCGAGCCGCACGCCGCGGACTTCGGCCCCGAGCGCTCCCGCGAGCGGTCGAACCTCCAGCTGATCGAGCAGCTGATCGAGCATGCGCTACCTCGCGATCGCGTGATCGCCTGATCGGGATTCGTTTCCCGAGCGTGCTCGTGGAGTACGCTCGGGAACAAACACGATCAGATCGGTCGCCGCAACCCGAGGATTCCGAGTCCGAGCGAGAGCAGCAGCGCCGTGCCGGGCTCGGGAATCGGCAGATTCACGAAGCTCTCGCTGCCGCCGGTGGCGTAGCCCTGGACGTGCATACCGACTCGCAGCGCGCCGGTCGTCAACTCGTTCACGATGTCCGCGAACGTGCCGCCCGATTGGAGATTGAACACGATGCCCAGGCTCTCGAGCGGGTTCACGCCATTCGGCTGTGCCGGCGGATCCGAGTCCGCGAGGAATCCCGCGGTGGTCACGAATCCGACGAGATTGCCACCGGGGAGATTGGGCGGCGAAGCGCCCTGCGAGAAATCGACGCCGGGATTGCCGAACGGTCCGAGGGCGTTGTCGTCGGCGTCGATCAGCCCCGCGATTCCGAGCAGCGTGCCGTCATCGAAGTACACGTCCGTGATCGACGAGGCCCCCGGACCGGCGTTCGAGAAGCTGAATAACACCTGCCCGCCGCCGAGATCCGTGACGTCGACGGCAAGCTGGGCCTGCCCGATCGAGCAGTCGCCCGCGTTGTTGCCGGTGATGCACGAAAAGCCCAGCGGGAGGGCCGAAGCGCTCGCAGCCTGGAAAACGCTCACCAGGAGCGCCGCTACGCCTATGAAAAACAGCCGGGTCATATCCGAAATTCCCCTCTTCCGCCGGTCGACGTCGACCGCCGGTTCTTGGCTGCAGCTCGGCGCGCCCCGCAGCGGGGTGCGCGAAACGGCTTCGCCGCTGTTTCGGCGGCGAACCGCTTAACAGCTCTCTTCCCAGAGTGCTTTCCTTCTACCACGGCAGGGGCGGCGATAGGGTAGAAAAATCTGCAATCACCTCGACGATTCATGGAGATCGATCCGGCACGATCCCGCAGCTTCGGGCTGCAAGTGCCCTGGAAGACTGCTCAGCGCCCGGCCAGGGCCCCTCGACGCGAGCCACGTCGCCGATGCGACTCCGAGTCAGCGCACTTGCCCTGTCCGCTCGAGGTGGGAGGAGACCGCGTCGAGCCAGGCCGCCGTGTTCTCGCGGTGCGGATGGTGGCCGGCGTCGTCGATGTCGACGCGGATCGCCCCGGAGATCGCGCGAGAAAGGGAATCGGCCCCGGCGAGAAACGCTTC
>JANNQH010000115.1:0-11337 GCA_031400655.1 Deltaproteobacteria bacterium
CGACGATCTGGAGGGCGCCATCCGGCGCCTCGCGCGCGAACGCAATGCGGTGCTGCTCGCGCACTACTACCAGGAAGACGGGGTCCAGGATCTTGCCGATCACGTCGGCGATTCGCTCGCGCTCGCGCGCATCGCCGAGAAACTCGACTGCGACGTGATCGCGTTTTGCGGCGTCCACTTCATGGCCGAGAGCGCGAAGATCCTGAATCCGCGGGCGAAGGTCGTGATTCCCGACATGAAGGCGGGATGCTCGCTGGCCGACGGTTGCCCGCCCGAGGAGTTCGGGGCGTTCGTGGCCCAGCACCGCGCGCAGCACCCCGATCTCGTCGTCGTCAGCTACGTCAACACCTCGGCCGCCGTGAAGGCGCTGTCGGACGTGATCTGCACGTCGTCGAACGCGGTGGAGATCGTCGCGCACTTCCACGATCGGCCGGTGTTGTTCGCGCCCGATCGCTATCTCGCCGCCTGGGTCGCGAAGGAAGCGAAGCGGCCCGATCTGATCGTCTGGCCGGGCTCGTGCATCGTGCACGAGCAGTTCAATGCGAAGGCGCTCGAGCAATTGCGCGTGCGCCATCCCGACGCCGAAGTGCTGTCGCATCCCGAGTGTCCTGCGGCGGTGCTCGATCTCTCGGACTTCATCGGTTCGACCAAGAAGATCATCGATCGCGCGATCGCATCGCCCGCGAAGACGCTGATCATCGGCACCGAGGACGGCGTCTTTCACCAGATCCGCCAGAAGGTGCCAGCCAAGGTGCTGATCCAGATCCCGGGCATGGACGAGAGCTGCGCTTGCAACCGCTGTCCGTACATGCGGCTCAACACGCTCGAAAAGCTCTATCTGTGCCTCGCGAACGACGGGCCGCAGGTGAGCGTGCCCGAGGAGCTCGCGCGGCAGGCACGCGTCCCGATCGAGCTGATGTTGGCACTCAGCTGACGGAGGGTTCCAGGCTGAGCCGACCGGCGTCGGCGAACGCGCGAGGTCGGGAGCCAATCCGCAACGACGCAAAATTCACCAAGCGCGCGCTGTCGGGCCGGAGGATGCGGGTCTCGCCCATTTCGCCTGGCGAGTGCGCACCAAGATGCTGACCAGGGCGAGGCCCGCGGGAAGCGCGCCCGTCGGCTCCGGGACGGCGATGTTCTGCAAGATCTGGTCTCGATAGACATCGAGGCTCGCGATGATCGTTTGATTGGTGAGTAGACAAGTCCCATAGGGCTGTTGCCATTCTGCGGAGACGGCGAGAATGATGCCCGCGAGCTCCGGGACCGAGCCCGTTTCGTAGATGAAAGTGGCACCGCCGGAATCACCCGTCGTCGCCTGGGCTTCGAGAAAGTCGGCATCGAATTGCGTACGGAAGGTCCGTGTCCCGAGGATGACGAGATTGGGATAGTCGTGGACCTGATTGATCCCCCAGCGCACCGCCTTCGGACCGGCCCAGGTCCATCCGTTGAGTAGCGGCGGTTCCAAAGTCGGGCCGTAGGGATCGAATGACGTCGGCGCGCCCTGTGCGTAACCGTTTCCGATCAAGATCGTGGAGGTGTAGGCGACGGGGCTGGTTTGTCGGATCGAGATCGGGGCGTTGGGCGGTGTGGGATAGATTTGGAACATCACGAGGTCGGCCATGACCCCCGGGCTCGTTTCCAGCCGGATCGCGCTTCCGGGAATATCCGAGTACGTCACACCACCGAGAGTGAAGTCTCCGGCCCCGACGTGGTTCGCAGTGAGCACCCAGCCATTGCCGAGATAGGTGCCGCTCGCACCGTTCAGCGCACCCACGTAGTGGTAGGGACCGAGTCCGACAAACGGATCTTCCGTCACGAAACCGGTCGTCGTGAGAAGCAGAGACGCTGCGGGGGTCGGAATCAGGAATAAACCGCTGATCGCGACGACGCAGAGTGCGAAGCTGGACGACAGAGCGCGGGAAAGTGCGCGAATCGAGGCTGGACTGTGAAGGGGCGGGGAGAGGCGAGTAAAACCCAGCATGAGCAGCGGCCTCTGATTGTGACGAAGGCCGAGGCTGAGTACTCGGGACGTCAAGGCGTGTGCAGTGTGGCGAGCCACGGATCTGAGCACGCCCACCTGCCAATTTGGTGAGTGGTCCTGGCTCAGCGTCACTTTTACCCGAGGCAACCCCGGGCCCTACTCACCTCGGTCACCTTGGCAGATCATCGCGGCGTCGCGGGCGCGCTCAGGCTGACCGACGTCGAGCGCCGAGGAGCGCGAGTCCTGCTCCCAGCAAGAGTGCCGTGCTCGGCTCCGGGATCAAGGCCACGACGTCTACGCGATGGTTGAAGTATCGCGTGTTGCCATTCACACCGATCGGGAATCCGATACCGGCACCGAAGTTCAGTCCGCAGGTGATCGAGCTTCCGACGGTCTGGCAGTTACCCGTCAAATTCGTGGAGGCGGCACTGAATGCGACGGCGCTACCCGCCCCGACGGGTGTGAGCGTTCCAGAAACCGAAGCGGGCTGATCCAGGACGGTCACGAAGCCGGGCAAGCCGGGGGTCACCGCAACCGCGCCGCTGTAGTTGACGTTCGCGAAGTTCACGCCCGTGACCGCGCCGTCGGATCCGGAAAAGCTCGCTGCGGCCAGATCGATCGAGAAGGTCAGCGTCCCACCCGACAAGTCAAAGGTGCCCGAGACCGGAGCGGAAGCGTCCAGCGTAAAGATGTTGCTGAAGAAGCAGTCGGCGGCTCCGCAGCCGTTGCCCTGGTCGAGTCCGCTATTCGCGCTGATGATGCTCAGGGAGTGAGCCGGTGCACTCGCGAGGACCACTGCGATCAGACCCAGCGCGGCCATGTACGGAGCGGCGTAGAGAGCGCGTGAATTTTGAGTTCGCATCAGAAGAAAGACCTCTCGAGTGTGCAAGCTGCTGTATCTGAAGCGCGGTCGTCACCCGAACTCGATCAGTCTAAACGATGTTCTCGCGGATGTGGCAAGCTTTTTCGGTCGGATAGCGAAATTCGCGACGACCCTGCCGCCGCTCCTCGATTCGCCGCGAAAACTCCTTCGCCGGTTCTCGGACCGGTCCCTCCGAGGATCCGAAAAAAGGATCCTTGGAGAGCTCGAGACATCGGGCAGCGGGCTCGCGGATCCGACGAGCTGCTACAAGCGCGATCGTACCGTGCTCAGGCCGACGAGACCCAGTCCGAGGAGGAGCGCGGTTCCAGGCTCCGGCACGACCGTGCTGATGAATACGAAGTCCGCCTTCACGGAGATTCCCTGGCCCCCCGGGTTCGATTCCGTATCGAAGGTCGCGAGGTTGATGCCGAAGATTCCGAGCATGAGCTGATTTCCGCTCAGGCCGAGGGATCCAATCATCTGCGACGCGTTCGTCACGTTGTTGACCGTGAACGGGCCCAGTGTCGAGTTGTCCGGAAAGGTTCCGAGGACTTGACTGGTGATGTCGGTATCGATCTCAAAGCTCCCAGCCCCCGAGATGGCGGCGTTTGCGCCCGTGACATCCGTGAGCGACGCGCCGGTTACTGTAATCGACTTGAAGGATGCGATCGCAGCATCGAGGTAGAGCGCGAAGGGACTGATCGGATCGATCTGAAGATCGATGAGCGTGCCATTCGCACCGAGTGCCCCGTCATAGATCACGAACGACCCGATGAGCGGAATCGAGACCGAAGACAGCGGGTTTGTGTTGGTAGAGTCCTGAAGGATGCTGAGACCCGTCGAGGTATCAGCGACTCGCATGATGACCGATCCCGACGTGAAGCCATACGTCGTCGGGGCGGCGGCAGCCCCGGTTGCGGTCAGCAGAAGACCAATTGTTGCCAGGCTCCAAACATGAACCACTGACTTGATCATTGGAGGTTCCTTACCCGTCGGCACCGGATGCAGGCGTTCCTGCCATCGTTTGCCGCGTTCGGTGCACGACTTGTCCCGTGCGTTGACTCACCTGTTTGCCCGCTCATGGTCATCATGAGCAGGAAGTCGAAAAATTCGTCTGTCGGATCCAACCCCTCGACACCAGAACAGCTTCAAGTCGATTCGACACGCTCTACTGACCCGCCGAAGGTCTCACTTGACGTCATCACGATTCATTTGGGGCTGCCGTGAGGCGGGAGCCAGCGGCTTCATATCCCTCGCTGCATCGCATCCCGCCCGATCCACCAACCTCGACTCGTGCTCCAGCTCAGACTCACGACGGGAGACCGGACCTCGACTCTCTCGACGCATGCTTGACGCATGAGTCTCGAGTATCAACTCATGAATCGTCCGGTGGTCTGCTCCAAATCTCCCAGAGACTTCGATGGAACGATCCGGACGTGAGTCAGCGACGAGGACCCTCTGCCTTCCCAGGCGACTGAGTCGCGACGACTCAGCGATTTGCATCCTACAGGACGCGGCGGCGAGAGTGGAAAGAAAAGGCGGAAAGTGGCAATCTTTTTTCTGGGAATTGTCGAATTGTCCGACGCGGATTCAAGTGCTTGTTCTATATGAGAAATATCTGTCCATGGCGTGCCCGCGATTCCCGCCGAAGCTGAACATCGGAAAGCCGCGTCAGACTCTCGTGCGGCGAGAGTCTGACGCGGGGTGTGCCGCGCTCGAACCGGGGGATGTTTGCGCGAATCGGCGGAGAGGATTGAATGGGTCAATAAAGACCGATGTCCCTACGCGTCAGCGCGTAGAGCCCTTGCGCCCATAGATGTCCTCGAAACGGACGATGTCGTCCTCCCCGAGGTAGGCGCCGGACTGGACCTCGATCAGCGTGAGGTCGGTCTTCCCTGGATTCTCGAGGCGATGGGTCGCCCCGATCGGGATGAAGGTCGATTGGTTCTCGGTCAGCAGGGTGTCCTGGTCTCCGTTCGTGATCCGGGCGGTGCCCTGGACGACGACCCAGTGCTCGGCGCGATGGTGGTGCATCTGGAGCGAGAGCTTCCCTCCGGGCTTGACGGAGATCCGCTTGACCTGGAATCGGTCGCCCTCGGCCACCCCTTCGTAATGACCCCACGGTCGGTAGACCGTCGCATGCTGCTCGGCCTCCGTGCGGCCTGCCTGCTCCAGCCGGCCGACGATCGTCTTCACGTCCTGCGCGCGCTCGCGCGAGGCGACCAGGATCGCGTCGCCGGTCTCGATGATCACGAGGTCCCGCACGCCGATCGCGGAGACGAGCCGCTTCTCGGCCCGGATGTAGCTGTTCTCGACGTCGTGGAGCACCACGTCGCCGGAGGTCACGTTGCCGTGCGCGTCCTGCGCGCCGATCTCCCAGAGTGCGGTCCACGAGCCGACGTCGCTCCAGCCGATCGAGGCCGAGACGACCGCGGCGCAGTCGGTGTGCTCCATCAGGGCGTGGTCGATCGAGATCGAGGGGCAGGCGGCGAAGGGCTTCTCGGCGAGGCGGGTGAAGGTCAGATCACTCGAGGCCTCGGCGATCGCCGCGCGGCAACTCGCGACGAGCGCGGGCGCGAGCCGTTCGAGCTCGGACAGGAGCTTCGCCACCGGGAACACGAACATGCCGCTGTTCCAGGCGTATTCGCCGGTGGCGAGAAAACGCTTCGCGCGCTCGAGATCGGGCTTCTCGACGAATTCCGCGATCGCGTGCACGCCGGCGAGGGAGGCGTGGGCCGCCCCGCGGCGGATATAGCCGAAGCCCGTCTCGGGCCGCTCGGGCACGATGCCGAAGGTCGTGAGCCGGCCTTCGCGAGCGGCTGCCGCGGCCTTCTCGATCGTGTCGCGAAAGGCCGCCGCGTCGCGGATCACGTGGTCCGAGGGCAGCACGAGCAGGATCGCCTCCGGCTCGCGCGCGGCGATCATGAGGGCGGCGGCTGCGATCGCCGGCGCGGTGTTGCGGGCGATGGGCTCGAGGGCGATGGCGGCGGGCGTGATGCCGACCTCGCGCAGCTGCTCGGCGATGATGAAGCGGTGGGCGTCGTTGCAGAGGACGAGCGGCGGCGCGAAGGCCGTCGGGTCGTTCACGCGCAGGGCCGTGTCCTGGAGCAGGGTTCGGGGACCGGCGAGGGGCAGCAGCTGCTTCGGATAGGCCCGCCGGGAGACCGGCCAGAGACGCGTGCCAGAGCCCCCCGACAGGATCACGGGATGGATGGGGCCCTTCGCAGACGTGGCCATGGAGATCGGTCCTTTTTTTCGGCGGGCAGCAGCGGCGGCCACCGGGGCGACCGGACACGGACGATACAGGAGCGCCTGAGGCCGTTCTCGCGAAGAAGCAGGGGTCCGGTCGGTCGGCCGGAGCAGGGCCCGGCTGGCGCCCTTCTAGGTCGTCCGCCCCTGGCGGCGCAGACGCAGCAGGAAGGGCAGAGCAATCACGACGCACAGGATGACGGAGACTCCCGCTGTTGCGAAGGCGGCCTGGTAGCCCGCGGCCGGACCATGGTCGACTCTTACGGCCTCGCTGATCAGGCCCCCGCAGAGCGGTCCGAGGATGAAGCCGAGGCTCCCGGCGGTATTGAATGCGCCAAGGGCGGTCGAACGGATCGCGGGCGGGGCGAGGTCTGCCGTCATCAGCATCGACGGCACGAACATCACCGCGGCAGAGACCCCGGTCGCCGCCATGCCGAGCGTGATGAAGTCCGTGGGCCAGAAGCCGAGGCTCGCCGTGAACACGCCGTAGACGAGGCTGCCGCCGCACATCAGCGCGGTCTTTGAATAGCGGTCCGCCAGCATGCCGAACGGGAACGAGAGCAATGCGAAGGGCAGCATGAAGGCCGAGATCCAGAGGCCGACACGGGGCGGCGTGGCGCCGTGCAGGCCCGAGGCGAAGAGGGAGAAGGTCGTCGTGTAGAAGCCGACGGTGAAGCGGTCGGCGAAGGAGAAGACGAGCGGCAGGACGAGGGCGCGATTGGCCCGGATCGCCTCGCCGATCGCAGCGAGCCCCGGTCGTTCCTCGACCTCGCTCGGCTCGCGCAGCACCGCGGCCGCGAGGAGCGCGGCCATCACGAGGAGCCCCGCGCCGGCGAAAAGGGGCCGCAGCACGTCGGATCGCCCCAGCATTCCGCCGATCGGCGCGCCGAGCGCGACGCCGAGCATCATGCCGGCTCCGGTGATGCCCATGACGAGTCCGCGTCGCTCGCTCGGCACAAGGCTCGCCGCGATCGAGAGCAGCAGCGAGAGCGCGAAGATGTGGGCACAGCCCTCGAAGAATCGGATCGCGAGGAAGACATCGAAAGAAAGCGGCGCCGTCATCGCGAGGAAGCAGATCGAGTCGACGATCAGCGCCGCCACGATCAGCGGGCGTCGACGACCGAACCGGTCCGCCAGCGCGCCCGCGAGGGGTGCCGCGAGCGCTGCCCCCATCATGTTCACCGACATGAAGAGCGAGGTCAGGAGATCCGAGACCTCGAACCGATCCGAGACGAGCGAGCGCAGGATCGGGACCGGCAGGGTCACGGGCGCCATGATCGACATCGCCACCACGCCCAGCAGGGCGAGTCGCGCCGCGGGAACCGGCTCGAGCGCGGGCGTGGGCGCCGTCACCGTCACCATCATGGGGCGTCCTCTCGCGCTCGACGGCCCCAGGCGGCTAGAAGCCGTAGGCCGCACGCAGCTCCGGATCGTTCTCGGCCAGCATGCGCGCGAGCGCGACCATCACGCGACACTGCTTGACCGTCGCGTCGTCCTGCATCTTCCCGTCGATCATGACGGCGCCGGTCCCGTCGCCCATCTCGGCGATCACCTTCTTCGCCCAGAGCACTTCGTCGACCGGGGGCGAAAAGACCTGCTTGGCGATGTCGATCTGGACCGGATGCAGGCTCCAGGCGCCGACGCAGCCCATCAGGAAGGCGTTTCGGAACTGGTCCTCGCAGGCGATCACGTCCTTGATGTCGCCGAAGGGACCGTAGTAGGGGAGGATGCCGTTCGCCGCGCAGGCATCGACCATGCGCGCCATCGTGTAATGCCAGAGATCCTGCTGCGCGGTCGCGCGGGTCGCGCTCTCGTTCGCGGGATTCGGATCCTGGCGCACGAGATAGCCGGGATGTCCGCCGCCGACGCGCGTCGTCTTCATCCGCCGCGCCGCCGCGAGGTCGGCGGGCCCGAGCGAGAGGCCCTGCATGCGCGGGCTCGCGGCGCAGATCTCCTCGACATTCGCGACGCCGAGGGGCGTCTCGAGGATCGCATGGACCATCAGCGGCTTCGTGAGCCCCGCCCTCGCCTCGAGCTGGGCGAGCAGGCGGTCGACATAATGGATGTCCCAGGCGCCCTCGA
The DNA here is from genome assembly GCA_031400655.1 of Deltaproteobacteria bacterium. Taxonomy (GTDB): domain Bacteria; phylum Myxococcota_A; class UBA9160; order UBA9160; family UBA4427; genus UBA4427. The sequence goes on from JANNQH010000115.1 coordinate 8,175, forward strand.
CCTTCGGAACCATGATGACGTCGAGCTTGTCGCCGATCTCGCGGACGAGCGTCGTCAAATCGTCGAGACACCAGGGCGAGTCGAGGCTGTTGACCCGGGTCCAGAGCTGGCAGGTTCCGAAGTCGACCTCGCGACCGATCTTCACGAGTCCTTCGCGCGCGGCGATCTTGTTGTCGGCCTGGATCGCGTCCTCGAGGTTTCCGAGCATCACGTCGCATTTTTTCGCGATCTCCGGGACCTTCGAGGCCATCTTGGGATTCGACGGATCGAAGAAATGGATCATGCGCGAGGGCTTGAACGGGATCTCGCGCAGGGGCATCGGGGCGCCGAGCGCCAGCGGTCTGAAGAAGTCTTTCGCGCTTCGCATCCGAACCCCTCATGCCCTCGTCGCGCTCGCGCGCGGAGGGCTCATTCGTAAAGCTTCACGATCTGGATCGAGCCTGCCGGCGCCGCCGGCAGGCAGAGGTCGCACAGCACGCACTCGTCGAGGTTCTCCTCGGCGATCCGCAGCCCGGTCTTCTCCGCGACGAAGATCGAGACGGGGCAGATCTCCTCGAGCTTCTTCGCGATCTCCGGATCGCGGGCCACGCTCGCGTCGACGCGCACGTCGATGAATATGCCGGGCATGATTTTCTCCTAGCGCTTGCGCTCTGAAATTCGCCGCCTGATCAGGGCCGGGATCTCCTCGATCCGCTCGGCGACGGAGATGCCCGCCGCCTCCATCCGCTTGATCTTCTCGGCGGTCGTGTCTTCTTTGCCCTCGACGATCGTGCCAGCGTGGCCGAAGCGCATGCCCTTCATCTCGTCCATGAAGCGGCCGGCCATGAAGGCGACGATCGGGAGCCGCGAGCGGTTCGTCGTGACCCACTCCGCGAGCTCCGCCTCCATGCGGCCGCCGGGCTCGGAGTAGATCGCGATCGCCTCGGTCTCGGGGTCCGCTTCGAAGAAGGGCATCAGCTCGGCATAGGTCGTTCCGACGATGGCGTCGCCGCCGATCGAGACGCAGGTCGATTGACCGAGGCCCGCGGCCGTCAGGGTCGAGGCGATCTCGGTCGTCATTCCGCCCGAACGCGACATCACGCCGATGGAGCCCTTCTTGTAGGCCTGTCGGGTGTTCGCGGCGGGCCCGCCGACGCCGCCCATCTTGCACTCGTCGGGCGAGATGATCCCGAGGCAGTTCGGCCCGATGATGCGCGCGCCCTTCATCTCGGCGTACTCGACGGCCTGGGCCACCTGCTTGCGCGGCACGTTCTCGGTCACGACCACGATCAACTCGATGCCGCTGTCGAGGGCCTCGAAGATCGCATCCTGGGTGAAGCTCGGGGGCACCGAGACGATCGAGCCGGTGACCCGCAGCCCCTTCTCCGCGCTCGCAGCCACCGCGTCGCGGACCGTGTCGAAGACCGGGACGCCATAAATGTCGCGCCCGGCGCGGCCAGGCGTCACGCCACCGACGATCTGCGCTCCGTAGGCGAGATTCTCGCGGGTCAGGTTGATGGCTTCACGGCCCGTGATGCCCTGGACGATGATCTGCGTGTCGCGGGTCAAGAGGATCGACATGATTCTGCTCCTGCCCCCTAGCGCCGCAGCTTCGCGACGGCCCGACCGGCGGCGTCGAACATCGAGACGCTGCGATCGCAGTAGTCGACGCCGTATTTCGCGAGGATCTTGAAGCCCTCCTCCTCCCAGGCGCCGGGAATGCGGAAGATCGCGATGGTCTCGGCCGGGTTCTTGCCCGCCTCGAGACAGCCCTTGATGACGCCGCGAGCGACGATGTCGACCCGGGTGTTCGAGACGACGTTCATCATGACGGCGATCTTCTCGACCCCGGGCTTCGACAGGATCAGCTTCGTCAATTCCTTCGTCTTGCTCATCGAGGGATTGCCGCCGATTTCACAGTAGTTGGCGGGCTTGCCGCCATGCTTGCGAATCGCGTCGAAGAGCGTGAGCGAGCCGCCGCCCGCGCCGATCACGAGACCGAGATTGCCATCGAACTCGACCACGTTGCCGGCGACGCCGCGGTGATCGGCGGCGTTCACGCGCGCCCCGGCCAGCTCGAACGCCGTCGGCGGCCGCGCCTGGCGCGTCTCATCGTCGCCGATTCCGAGCTCGTCGAGCAGTTTCTTGTGCTGACCACGCGCTTCGGCCTCGAGGTCGATGTGACCGTCGAGGACGATGAAGCGGCCGTCGTCGAGTCTCGCGAGCGGATTGATCTCGGCGAGCGTGAGGTCGTAGGCGAGGAAGATCTTCATCAGCTCGAACACGATCGGCGCGAGCTTGTTGAGGTCCGATCCCGACACGCCCGTCGCGGCCACGGCTTGCTTTGCGACGTGAGGCATCAGGGGGACGATCGTCGAGAAATGCGTCTTCGAGACGTGCTCGGGGTGGCTGACGGCGACTTCTTCGATGTCGATTCCGCCCATGTCGCTGAAGATGCAGACGGGGCGCTTGGCGCGGCCGTCCCAGGTGATCGCGACGAAATATTCCTTTTCGACCCTGGTCTTCTCCTCGACCAGGATCGATCGGCATTCCTGCCCGTTCACGCGGATCGGGAAGATCGCCACAGCCGCCGTCTCGGATTGCGCCGCGTCGTCGGCGAAGCGCACCGCGCCCGCCTTCATCCGGCCGCCCGACAGGACCTGGCTCTTCAGGACGACGGGTCTGCCGCCCAGCGCTGCGAAGGCCGTCCGCGCCTCTTCGGGCCGCGTGATCAGCTGGCTCTTGCCCAGCGGAAGCCCGTGGCGGCGAAACAGGGCCTTCGCCTCGTATTCGTAGAAACGCATCGCATGGGCTCCGGATGGGGACCTTCGACTCTATTCATTTGCGGGGACCGAGGCAAGAATTTCGCGTTCGACTCGCAGTTTTCGGCCGGGATCGTGTCGCGATCGGCCCGTGTTACGCTCGACCGCACACGCTCAGCCGGAGCGAGCGGATGCGAGAGAGTGGTGCAATGAGCGCAGGCAACAGGACAGGTGACGAGGGGATCGGTTCGAAGGAGGCGGTGCTCGCGGCGACGGTCATTCTGCTGCGCGATGGCGAGGCGGGCCTCGAGACCCTGATGCTGCGGCGCAACTCGAAGATCGCGTTCGGGGGCATGTCGGTGTTTCCGGGCGGGCGCCTCGATCCGGAGGATTGGGAGGGGCTGTCCCCCGACGACGAATCC
>JANNQH010000116.1:0-8721 GCA_031400655.1 Deltaproteobacteria bacterium
GCGAGCTCATCTTCGGAGAGGTCGTTCAGACGCCGCCCGGCGACCTCGACGTCGCCGCGGGTCGGCCGGTCGAGGCCCGCCAATAGATTGAGGAGCGTCGATTTGCCCGAGCCCGAAGGACCCATCAAGGCGACGAAGCGCCCCTTTTCGATCGTGAGGCTCACGTCCTCGAGGGCGTGGACCTCGTCCACGCCGCGTTTGTACTGACGAGACACGTGGGAGATCTGGATCAAGGGACGGCTCCGCTCTCTACTGACTCGTTACCGGCTCTTTATCGGCTCGTTACGGAAGGCGGGCAGGAGCCTCGAAAGGCCGAGGCAGCCCCCGCGGACCAGATCATTCTGCCTTACGAGGGCGAGCGCAACCGCGGACCCACGACCTCGGAAGATCCGCTCGGCGCGAAGCGGCCCGGTGTGTATCCTGCTCGGATCGTGCTTCACACCGATTCGAACCCGAGCCCCGACAAGACACGTCCGATCTGGCTGACCGCGGGCGCTGGCGCCCTGGCTTTCGGCGTGGCGCTCGTGCTGGCCCTTCGCACGAACGAATCAGTCCCCAGCCACACGACCCTCACGGCCGGTCCCAACATCACCTCGCGTGCCATGATTGCACGCTCGCTCGTGGCCGAGCTCACGCACCGGGGAATCGAGACGGAGCTCGTCGAGACCGCGAATACCCTCGACGAGCTCGACGCGGTGCAGGCGCGTGAAATCGATTTCGCGATGGTGTCGAGCGTGCTCGAGATCCACCACCTCTATCCGGAGCTGCGGGAGGTGTCACCGCTCTTCGTCGAGGCGTTTCACCTGCTCGTAAAGAACGAGCACGCCGCAGCCTTCGAGGATGGCACCCTCGACGGCCTGCGCGGGCTTCGGGTCGACCTGGGTCCGCCGAGATCCGCGAATGCCCTCCTGACCGAAGAGGTGCTCCAATTTGCGAAGATCCCATGCACGCCGACGCCTGGTCCCGCGACCTGTGGCGCCGAACGAGTAGAGCTCGCACGATTGGTCGAGCTCGCGAGCCGCGGTGACCGCAACGCGCTTCCAGACGCGATCTTCCAGCTCGGCTCCGTGCCTTCGAGACTTGCCCTCGAGCTGATCCGGAATCACGCCTACACACTGATCCCCCTGCCCTTCGCGAATGCCTTCCGGCTCGGTGGTTTGATCTCCGACGAGGACGGCAACGCGGTCTCCGCCGCCGTCGAGCGCCGCTCGACGGTCGAGTACATTCTTCCCCCCTACATCTACGGCACGTCGCCGCCGATCCCCGCCGCGCCGCTCCCGACGATCGGCGCGCGTCTCGTGCTCGTCGCGCATCGCGATCTCTCGCCGAAGCTGGTCGAAGGCGTCGTGGAGACGGTGCTCGAGTCTCGCTTCGCACGCGTCCCGGACCCGGCGCTGAAGCGCTCGCTCCTGAAGGGACCTCCGCAGATGCCTCTCCACGCGGGAACGATGGCCTACCTCGCGCGCGAGCGGCCGATCATCGCGGCGAGCGACGTCGACCAACTCGCCAACGGGCTGAGCGTCCTCGGCGCGTTGGTCGGCGGAGGTCTGTTTGCCTGGCAGGCCTGGCGACAGCGCTCTCGGTCTGCGCGAGATGCCATCTTCTCCGGCTTCCAGCTGGAGATCGCTGGGATCGAACGCCGCATCGCCGAGCTCGAGCTCGCTGCGCAGCTCGAGCTCGAGCCCCTCGTCGAGCTCCAACACGCCCTCTTGCGGCTCAAGAGCGACGCTCTCACCCGCTTCAGCTCCGGCGAGCTCGGCGACCAGGCCAGCCTGAGCGACCTGCTCTCACCGCTGAACTCCGCGCGCGATCACATCGGCAATCTGCTGCTGCACGTGCGCGAGAATCTCGAGGACCAGGCCCTGCGGCAGGGCCGTAGCGCCGAATCCGTCTGGGAAGAGGCGATCGAAACCTCGGAGACGGATCCCGATCCAAGCTGATGCCAGGGCGCTCGACGCCGCAGCCATCACGTACCCCGAGTCAGTCTGACTGCCGCACCCAACGCTTCAGCTCGTCCTTGCGCACCTTGCCGTTCGCGTTCAGTGGGAAGTGATCGACGACGTGCACACGCCCCGCCCGGGCGGATGAGACGACTGGAGAAAAAGGCCATATCTCATCGCTGTCGCCCTCAGCTCGCCAGGCCGTAGAGCTCGGTCACGTTCGCCCCGATGATTCGCGTCCGATCCTCGACGCTCATGCCGTCGGTCAGCTTCGCGATCACCTCCCGCGTATGGGGATAGGTGCCGTCGTTATGCGGGAAGTCGCTCGCCCACATCAGGCGCTTCGTCGGCGAGAGGGCCGTCAGGTGAGTCGCGGCAAAGTCATCTTGAAAGGTGACGTAGATGTTGTTCGAGAAATATTCGCTCGGCAGCTTCGAGAGCTTGCCCGTCTCGAGCCAGAAGCGGTGGCGCTTGTAGGCGTGATCCATCCGGTACATGAAATGCGGCACCCAGCCGGCATCCGCCTCGGCGCATACGACCTTCAGCTTCGGATGCCGCTCGAAGACGCCGCTGAAAACCAGCATCAACATGATGTCCTGGACACCGCGGATGATCGACATGAACTGCGCGATCTTCGGCCCCCGCGTCTTGCGTGCGTACATGACGGAGAGGTCGTCGTTGTCGGAGGTCAGGATGTGGAAGTGGACCGGGAGAGCGAGATCGATGCAGGCCTCCCAGATCGGGTCGTAGATCTCATGGTCGTAGTCGTGGAGATTCGGATCGCCGGGAAACATCACGCCCTTCATCCCCATCCGCTTGGCCGCACGGATCTCCTCGATCCCCTCTTCGATCGTCCGCAGCGTCACCGTCGCGAGCCCGAGGTAGCGATCGGGCGCCGTCTCGCAGAAGCCCTCGAGCCAGCGGTTGTAGGCGTCGTTGCAGGCCTTGCGATAGGCGAGATCCTTCACGCGGCACAGGATCATGCCGACGCTCGGGAAGATCACCTCGGCATCGATGCCCTCGGCGTCGAGGATCGCGAGCCGGGCCTTCGGGTCGTAGCCCGCCGGGTTGAGCGTCTCCCAGCGCGCGGGCTTCGCGATGTCCTCGGGCTTTCGCCCGGCGGCCAGGATGAAGGCCATCGGGACGGGGGTCGGGAGGCCGTCGACGAGCATGCCGGCATTGCCCTTGTCGTCGTGGACGAGGCGTGGGGCGCGGTCGCGAAAGGCGGGATCGATCTCGTGGTAGGCCTCTTCGGGCTCCGCGACGTGGGAATCGGCCGAGATGATGCGGGGTGACATAACGAACCTCCTGTCTCGCAGACCCGTTGTCGAGTCACGCGAGACCAGCCGACACTAGCTCGTCGCCGGGCCGTCCACGCCGCCCCCACGGCCGGGCCGGTCCAATCCGGATCCGACCCCAGCCCCTGTCCGGCTTGACCTCGGCCATGGGAACCGTGTACACGCCAGGCTCGGTGAGAGCAAGCACAGACCCACGCCTCGAATCGCCCGGAGCCCGCTCGATGGCGAATGACCTCTTCTTCTACCTGGTGAGCCGCGCTTCGGCCGGTGCGGGCGGGACGATGGTGCGCACCGCCATCGCCTGGCACCTCTACACGCTCACGGGCTCGGCTTTCGATCTCGGCTTGATCGGCCTCGTCCAGTTCGTGCCGGCGCTCCTGCTGTCGCTGCCGGCCGGGCTCGTCTCCGATCGCTACGAGCGCCGGCGCGTCGTCCAGCTCGCCCAGGCCCTGACGCTGATCGCGACGGCGGCGCTCTCGGCGCGGGCCTTCCTCGGCTCGGCCGACGAGCCGCGTCTGCTGTTCGCCACGATCGCGGTCATCGCCTCGGCCGCCGCCTTTTCGAACCCTTCGCGCTCGGCCCTGCTGCCGATACTCGTCTCGCGCGAGGATTTTCCCCGCGCTGTAACGACCGCCTCGACGATTCAGGCGCTCTCGTTCGCCCTCGGTCCGGCCCTGACCGGCATGATCGTCGCTGCCGCGGGCATCGCGTGGGCGTATCTCGGCGCCGCCGTACTCGTCGGCGGCTCGATCGTGTCGCTGATGTTCCTGTCGACGCGCCCGCCCGCCGCGCGCCAGGGTGCGATCACGCTCTCGGCGATGCTCGAGGGCCTGCACCACGTCCGGGCCAATCCGGTCGTCCTCGGTGCCATGAGTCTCGATCTATTCGCCGTCATCCTGGGCGGCGCAACGGCGCTGCTGCCCGTCTTCGCCCATGACGTCCTCGACGTGGGCGCAGCGGGCTTCGGCGTGCTCTCGGCCTCACTCGAGGTCGGGGCGCTGACGACGGCGGTCATCATGCTCTTCGTCCCGCCGATCAAGCGCGTGGGCCGCGCTCTGCTCCTCACCGTCACGTGTTATGGCGCCGCCACGATCGCCTTCGGCGCCTCGACCTGGTTCCCGCTCTCGATCGTCGCCTACGCGGCGGCGGGGATGGCGGATCAGGTGAGCGTCGTGCTGCGCCAGACGACGATCCAGCTTGAGACGCCGGATCACCTGCGCGGGCGGGTCAGCGCGGTGAGCTCGATCTTCATCGGCGCGTCGAATCAGCTCTCCGCAGTCGAGAGCGGCTTCGTCGCGGCGGCGACGAGCGCCCCGTTCGCGGTCGTGACCGGGGGGATCGGCGTGCTCGTGGTCGTCGCTGTCGTGGCGTACGCGCTGCCGGCGCTGCGTCGCTACGAGCTTCACTCGTAGAACTGCCTCGCCCAGCTCCGCAGCGTCCCGATCGGCCCATCGCCGGGGACCAGCGCGGGCCGCTCCCGATAGACCTTGTGCTCCCAGATCGGAACGTCGTCGCCGATCGTCGCGGCGACGGCCTCGAGCATCCCCCGCGCGCCCGCTGAGAGCGTGCTCGCGCCCTCGCCTTCGTCGACCAGATACAGGACCCGCAGATCGACGGTTTCCGCGTCGATCGGCGTGATGCTGTTGAGCGAGATCGTGGGGCATCGCCCCGGCGTGCGCAGCACGATCAGACCGAGGCCGTAGAGCGTCTGCTGCGTCTGCCAGGCGATCGTCCCATCCGGCGCGCGCCCGATCGTCTCCTGCTGGTAGACGAATCCGTCCGTCTTGACCTCGGCCTCGGGCGGTGCGGGCACATGGTGCACATAACGGAAATGGGGCATGTCCGGGACGTTCTCGGCGAGCTCTTGAGTGTGCATGTGGATCTGCCAGCGGAAGCTCTCCCAGCCGATCCAGCCCGGCTGGCTCCACTCTGCGATGTCGGGCATGCGCCAGCTCGGTGCGTGCTTGCCCGCGCTGAAATGAGCCAGGATCACACCGCTCGTCTCGTGCACCGACCAATAGCCCAGTCCGACCTCCGGAAGCGCCCCGCGCGTCTGGTACGGAATTTCATCGACTCGCCCGTCGACGCCGAAGCGCCAATTGTGGAACGGACAGCGGATGCCTTCGCCCTCGACCTGGCCGCCGTGGCCGAGATGGGCGCCCATGTGCGGGCAGTGCGCGTCGACCAGCACCGGCCGGCCGGAGCTCGTCCGGAACAACACGAGCTCGCGGCCGAAATAACGAATCGGCTGCACCGCACCCGCCGCCAGCTCGCGCGACTCCGCCACCACGTACCACCCGTTCGGGTAGGGCGGGAAGGGATAGCGATACGACGTCGAGTCAGGCATACAGACGGACTCCGTTTTCAAACGAGCTGGGCCTTCAGCTTCGCGAACCCCTCGAGCACCGGCCACGCCTCCTGCGGCGGGCTCCCCGCCTTCGGCAGGAAGAGCACGCGCCGGAAGCCGAGCTTCACGACTTCGTCGAATCGCTTCTCCGTCACGGGACCCATCAGCCCGAGACCGACCGTCAGGTCGAATTCGTCCATCGGACGCCCCGCTCGCCCCGCCTCGCTCCGGATCGCCGCGAGCGTCGCCCCGAGAAACTCGGCGTGATCCGCGCCATCGAGGGGAATCCAGCCGTCGCCGAATCCGACGACGCGGCGCGCGATGATCTCGGGCTTGACCCCGCCACCGATCAACACGGGGGGCCACGGCTTCTGCACCGGCTTCGGCCAGCACCAGATCGGATCGAAGTCGACGAACTCGCCGTGGAACTCGGCCGTCTCGTGGGTCCAGATCTCCCGCATCGCGAGCACCCGCTCGCGCGTCACCTTCCAGCGATCGGCCCAGCGAACGCCGTGATTCGCGATCTCGACCGTGTTCCAGCCGGTGCCGACACCGAAGAGGAAACGACCGCCCGAGATCTGGTCGAGGGTCGCCACGCGTTTGGCGAGCGAGATCGGATGATGCTCGGGAACGAGACAGACCGCGGTGCCGACCTTGAGGCGCGTCGTCACGGCGGCGGCGGCGGTCAGCGCCACGAAAGGGTCGTAGAACTTGCGGTAGGCCTCGGAGACGCCTTCGCCGTAGCGATGGGCCGCGGCGGGCAGATGCGTGTGCTCGCCGAGGAAGAGCGACTCAAAGCCGTTGTCTTCGAGAAATCGCGCGAGCTCGGCGGGCTGGACGGATTCGTGGGTCAGGGCAGTCGCGAGGCCGATGGCGGGGGCGCTGGACATGCGGCTCCTTTCGTTCGTCGAGGACCGGGAGTCCCGATTAGAGAGGTGGCGTGTGAGAATGAATGGCGCGCGCGACATACGAGAGAATGATCACGCCGAGAAGGAGCAGCAGAAATCCACGAGCCATGGGGTGCCGGCTTCGCTCGTGAACATCCTGTTCGGCTGCGAGCGTCTTCGCCGACGCTGCCACGGGACGCGAGGATCGCCGCTGCCACGCATGCTGGCATGATTCGCATCGCCAGCGGCGTCGGCCGGCCGCGATCGGGAAGCCTAGAAAGAGGGATAGCGCCGCCAGGTTCCGGCGAGACATCGAGGGTGCGACGTCGAGTGAACCGCATTCGGGACAACGCTCCCCATCCGCCGGTGGATTGGAAAACTCGGCGATCCGCTCGAGGTCCGCGCTTCGATCCTCGCCAAGAATCGCGCTCGCTCGGACGACGTCCGCGGCATCCAGTCGGAGCTTCACGCCACCGATCGCATCCGAGTAGAGCCACTGCGCGGTGATCAGGTGATCGTCGACGACGACCGACGGGATGCCCGCGTCTTCCAGAAGAGACCGCGCGATGTCGGCTTCGATCGGGTCGCGATAAGAGCGGAGCGTCACGAGGGGCATGTTGATCGACTTTAACACCCAACTCCGAGCGCCCGCGCCCGTCCCGGTGCTCACGCCGAATTCAGGGACCGACCTCGACGTCGAAGAGCGCGAAATCCGCCCCGTCCGGGCCGGCGAGGTCGACGCGAAGCTTCCAGGGACCGGCCATATGGAAGCGGACGCCGTCGACGCGGAAGAGTCCCTCGCCGAGGGCGTCGGTGACGCGGGGGCTCGTCTCGAATCCGTGGCCGTGCTGCGGCATCCCGCCGTCGAAGACGAGCTGCATGGGTTGGAAGGGCTGCCCCGCGGCCGTCTCGACCTGCACGAGCCAGCTGTGAAGCGGGCCGAGTCGCGGCTCGCCGATCTCCGGGTGAATCGAAATGCGGTAGCGGCCCGATCGGGAGAGGGCCTGCCAGCGCTCGCGGCTCGTGTCGGGCGCTGCTTCGACGCGGCCCGGGTCGCCGGCGCCGCTCGTCGCGGGCGCACCGTCGGTCGCCGGCCCGCAAGCGCAGAAGAATGCGAGCGCGACGAGCGGGAGGACGAGGCGCGGGAGCTGCTTCATGGAGGACCATCCTACGCGCCTCGCCCGGGCGCTCGCCAGCGGGTGGAGACCCATCGCCCTCGTGCAGGGAGCGCGTCATGCTCCCGCCCGATGTCGAACGTTCGAGCAATCGATTCCCTGGCCGGCCTTCGAGGCCTCGCGTACAGCCTGGTCCCGGCGATCGCGGCAGCGCTGCTGCTGGCCTGCGGCGACCCATCGAGCCAGACGGACGCCTCTCCTGATCGGGCCGCCGGCATGTCGGCCCCCGACGCGGCGCTCCCCGCCGTGCCGCTGCGCGACGGCTGGAGCGAGGCGCAGCGCTCGCTGCTCGAGTCGATGTCGATCGACGCCCTCGCCCCACCGCCCTCCGACCCGTCGAATCGCGTCGCCGACAGCCCCGAGGCCGCCGCCCTCGGCCATCTGCTCTTCTTCGAGCCACGCCTGTCGTCGAATGGCCAGGTGTCGTGCGCGAGCTGCCACGATCCCGAGCGCTTCTTCACCGATGGCCTGCCGGTCTCCAAGGGCGTGGGCCTCACGCAGCGCAACTCGCCGACCGTCGTGGGCGCGGCCTACTCCCCCTGGCAGTTCTGGGACGGCCGCCGGGACAGCCTCTGGTCCCAGGCGCTGGCGCCGTTCGAATCCGCCGCCGAGATGAACGTCACCCGCCTCGAGGTGGTGCGGCATGTCGCGCAGGATCCGGCCGCGGCGGCGCTCTACCGCCAGGCCTTCGGAAGTCCGGCCCTCGCCGGCGACCCCGCACGCTTCGCCCCCCGCGCCGGCCCCTACGGCGACGGCGCGGCGCAGGAGGCCTGGGCGCGACTATCATCCGCCGATCGCGAGGCCATCGACCACGCCTTCGCGAACGTCGGCAAGGCGATCGCGGCCTACCAACGGCTACTCGTTCCCGGTCCGGGGCGCTTCGATCGATACGTCCGGGAGCTCGCTCGGGACCCGAGCGAGGCGGCGCCCGCCAACGGACTCAGCGCGTCCGAGCGGGCGGGCCTCCGCCTCTTCCTGGACGCGGGTCGGACGCAGTGCCTTCGCTGCCACAACGGACCGCTCTTTACGAACCAGGGCTTCCATCGCGTGGGAACCGAGTGGACGGCGGAGGGT
>JANNQH010000117.1:0-1875 GCA_031400655.1 Deltaproteobacteria bacterium
GCGATCTTCTCCGCGCCGTGGTGCATTCCGGCGTAGGGCGCGATCGCCCCCTTCGGCACTCGCCAGCGGACCTCGGGATGGAACAGCGCGACGAGACCACTGCGATCCCCTCGTTCGACCGCATCGAAATACGCACGCACAAGAGCCTTGTTTTCCTCGACGCTCATCCTGTCCTCCTCACATTCCCGGCGGCGGTCCGGTCCGCTCGCAGGATCCGGGACTCGGCGATGTAGCCCCGCCAGTAGTGCACACGTTGCGCGATCCGGAAGCGCTCGGGCAATTCGAGCTCGCGCGCGCGATGGGCGCGCCACTTCGCTTGCCCGAGATTCAAGAAGAGCGGGATCCAACCGAACACCGTCTGCGGGACCCGCTTGCGCTTGATGCGCGCCGAGCCACGTCCAATCCGTTCGGCGCGACCGTAGAGCCAATCGAGCTCGACCTGATGCGCCAGGATCACGTGCCTGACCTCGGCGTCGGGCACGTGGACGAAGCGCTCCCCGCGCCGGTGGAGCCGCGTCAGCAGCTCGTACTCGCTGCCCTGTGCATAGCTCTCCGCGGTCCCCGGGCCGATCGCTTCGTCGAAGCGGAGCTCCTCGAAGACCCGCGCGCGAATGGCGAGGTTCGCTCCGAAGGGAAAGCGATCGATCGGCCCCTCCGCCGCCCTCGGCAGCGCGCCGAAGGCCTCGCTCGCCAGCACGAAATCGGGAGCGCGCACCCAATCCGGCGTGCCCGGTGGAAACACGGGCTCGATCGGACCCCCTAACACAGACAGCTCGGGCCAGCGCTGGCTCGCCGCGACCAGGGCCGCGAGCCAGGTCGACTCGGCGACGATGTCGTCGTCGGTGAACACCAGGAGCTCACCGCGCGCGTCGTCGAGGGCGCGGTTCAAGGCGCGGTTCTTGCCGGCCCGGGGCTCCGAGAGAACGACGAGGGGCAGTGCGCTCGCAAATCGGTCCAGCACGCGCTTCGTGTCGTCGCGACTGCCGTTGTCGACGACGACGAGCTCCCAATCGATCCCCGGCGCCCGCTGGAGAGCGAGTGACTCGAGCGTGCGCTCGAGGCTCTCGGCGCGATCGCGGGTCGCGATCAGGACGCTCACCTGACACGCGCTGCGCCCGGGCGCGCCGTGCGTGTCCTCCGGCTCGCGCTTCAAGGGCCGGCTCCGCTGCGTTCGACGGATCGCCTCGCGGCAGCGCCATCTCCCGGACAGCGCCATCTGTCGACCGCATGCAGGTTCTCGATCCAGCTCGGATGTTTGCGCGTCATCGGGCGCTCCCATTTACGGGGGGCCGCGAGCAGCTCCTCGAACGGGGCGTTGTCCTTTGCGGCGAGACTCGCGACGAGGTCGCGCTGCGGATCTCCGCCCCAGATGTTGCTCGTCTCGATGCCGTACTCGATGAAGCAGGTGTCGCGCACCGGCGCGTCCGGGCGGCGGTTGCCGCGGTGGACCCCGTTCGAGTCGAAAAAGAAGACATCACCCGCCCGGCCCGTCGTCTCGAAGATCTCGAGCGGGCCGATCATTCGCTCGCAGTAGCGGAGCTCGACCTGGTTGCGGAAGAACATGCGGTAGGGATGGCGGAGCGTGTGAGAGCGCTTCACGTAGCTCATGACCTGCCCCGACGAATCCAGATCCGTGAGCAGGACGAGGGCCTTCAAGCGGCGATCCTCGAGATCGTGGTGCCAACCGAACATCTGGTTGTGGCGCTCTTCGAGGGGCAGGTATCGCATCGCGACGCCGCGCGTGATGAAGGCGTGACGGCCGTAGTAGCTGCGGGCAAGCGCCGTCAAGCGCGGATCGCAGAAGAAGCGCGTCAAGCTCGGCGAATGCTTGAACGCGTTGTTCGTGACATACGCAAGGTCGGCGGGCCACCAATG
>JANNQH010000118.1:0-18984 GCA_031400655.1 Deltaproteobacteria bacterium
CAGCCAATCAAGAGCCGAGTCATCGGGAGGTCGCAGGTGGAATCCGTTCGTTATGAGGCGCCGAGCAACGTCGAAGCCGCAGTCCGGCTGCTCGCCGGTGAGGCCGGCGCGAAGGTCCTTTCCGGGGGCACGGATCTGATCGTGCAGATGCGGATCATGAACCGCGTGCCGAGCGTCTTCGTCGACGTGAAGCGGATTCCGCGCCTGTCGGCGCTCGCGCTCGACGCGAAGGGGCTGCGGGCGGGGGCGGCGGTGCCGGCGGGTCAGCTCTACGGGAACGAATCGATCCGAAAGCTCTGGCCGGGACTCGCCGAGGCGACGGACCTGATCGGATCGAGTCAGATCCAGGGTCGCGCGACCTGGGCGGGGAACCTCTGTAACGCTTCGCCGGCGGCCGATTCGGTGCCGGCGCTGATCGCGTGTGGGGCGATCGTCGTCGTCGCGGGTCCCAAGGGCGAGCGCCGGGTTCCGGTCGAGCAGATCAATACGGGGCCGGGCAAGACGAGCCTGGCGCCGGGCGAGTTCATCGTGGAGTTCGAGATCCCGGCGCCCGCGCTCACTCCGGAGGCCAAGAGCTCGGACGCCTATCAGCGGCTGATCCCGCGCAGCGAGATGGACATCGCCGTGGTGGGGGTGGCGGTCTCGCTGACCGTCGATGCCGCCGGCGTGGTGAAGACGGCGCGGGTCGTGCTCGGGGCGGTGGCCCCGACGGCGATCCTCGTGCCCGATGCGGCGGCGGCCCTCGTCGGGACGAAGCTCGAAGAAGGAGCGCTCGAACGGGCAGGCCAGGCGGCGATGGCGGCGGCGAAGCCGATCGACGATCGCCGGGGCACGGTCGATTACCGCAAGAAGATCTCCGCGGTGCTGACGAAGCGCGTGGCGAAGATCGCCTTTGATCGCGCGCGGACGCGCTGACAGGAACCTGCGCGCGGCGGAACGAGTCGGACAGAAGAGCGAATTCGGGGAGAGCGATTCCAGTGGCAAAGATCCAGGTCCAGACGACGATCAACGGCGAAACCGCCGATTTCCTCTGCGATGCGCAGCAAACGTTGCTGTCGGCGTTGCGCGATCAGCTCGGGCTGACGGGCACCAAAGAAGGTTGCTCGACGGGCGATTGCGGCTCGTGCTCGATCACCCTCGACGGTCAGCTCGTGCCGTCGTGCCTCGTGCTCGCGGCCGAGGCGCAGGGGCGCGAGATCGGGACGGTCGAGGGTGTGGCGGACGGGACCGGGCTCCATCCGATTCAGCAGAAATTCCTCGAGCACGCGGCGCTGCAGTGCGGCATCTGTACGCCGGGGCTGATCGTCGCGACGCGTGCGCTGCTCTTGAAGAACCCGAACCCGACGGAAGCGGAAGCGCGTTACTACCTGGCCGGCAATCTCTGCCGCTGCACTGGATACGACAAGATCATCAGGGCGGTCCTCGACGCCGCCGCGTCGATGCGAGGAGAATCAGCATGAGCAACAAAATGAGCGGCGAGCAGGGCGAGCGCAAATTCAAGGTCGTCGGGACGCGTCCCATCCGCCATGACGGTCTCGACAAGGTGACTGGCCGCGCCAACTACGGCGCGGACCTGGCACTTCCCGGCATGATTCACGGCGTGATCCTCCGCAGTCCCCACGCCCACGCGCGCATCAAGAAGATCGACTTGAGCAAGGCGCTGGCGATGCCGGGGGTCAAGGCCGCCGTGACGGGCGCTGATTTCCCGGAGATCGGAAGCGGCGGGATGCCGGCCGGCGAGAGCCACATCGATCCGAAGGATCTCCAGGCGAACATCCTGGCCCGAGGCAAGGTCCTGTACCACGGTCATGCGGTCGCGGCGATCGCCGCAGCGACGATCGAGCAGGCCCGCGAAGCCTGCAAGATGATCGCAGTCGATTACGAAGTGCTCGAGCCGGTGATGAGCCTCGAGCGCGCGCTCGCGAAGGACGCGCCGATCCTCCACGAAGGCCGCAAGGCCGTCGGCGTCCCGCCGCTGCCGGAGGGCGACACCAACATCATGATGCGGCTCGCGAATGCCAAGGGCGACGTCGACGCCGGATTCAAGAGCGCGGATGTCGTCGTCGAGGGCTGGTACGAGGCGAGCATGGCCCACCAGGGCTACATCGAGCCTCATGCGACCGTCGTGACGACTCGCGAGAATGGCCAGGCCGATGTCTGGTGCTCGACCCAGGGCCAGTTCGCGGTGAAGTCGATGCTGTCGGTCACGCTGCAGATAGATCCCAATCTGATTCGCGTGACGCCTTCCGAGATCGGCGGTGGCTTCGGCGGCAAGACGACGATCTATCTCGAGCCGATCGCCTTGCTGCTTTCGCGCAAATCGGGGCGGCCGGTCAAGCTGGTGATGACCCGGGAAGAGGTCTTCCGCGCGACTGGCCCGACCTCAGGCACGCGCATCTGGGCGAAGCTCGGGGCGAAGAAGGACGGCACGTTCGTCGCAGCGGATACGCGCATGGAATTCGAGGCCGGTGGCTTCGCGGGCTCGCCGATGGGCGCGGCCACGATGACGGTCTTTGCGTCCTACAACTTCCCGAGCTTCCGGCTCGAAGGTCTCGACATCGTGCTGAACAAGCCGAAGGTCGCGGCCTACCGGGCGCCCGGGGCACCCAATGCGGCGTACGCCATCGAGTCCGCGATCGACGAGCTGGCCCAGAAGCTCGGCATGGATCCGATCGAGCTGCGGCTGAAGAACGCCGTGAAGGAAGGGGACACGGCGTCCTACGGGCCCAAGTTCGATCGCATCGGCTTCATCGAATGTCTCAATGCCGCGAAGAACCACCCGCACTACAAGGCGCCTCTGGGAAAGAACCAGGGACGCGGTGTGGGCGCGGGCTTCTGGTTCAACGTCGGGCTCCAGTCGAGCGCCACGGTCTCGATCAACGACGACGGCTCGGCGGTGGTCCGGACCGGAAATCCCGATATCGGCGGATCGCGTGCCTCGATGGCGATCACCGCCGCCGAGGAGCTCGGTATTCCGGTGGAGCGAGTGCGTCCGCTGGTCGGTGACACGGATTCGGTCGGCTACTGCGATCTCACGGGCGGAAGCCGGGTGACCTACGCGACGGGCATGGCCGTGATCGAGGCGTCGAAGCTCGTGATCGAGCACCTGCGGGCGCGTGCGGCCACGATCTGGGGCTGCGAGGTCGACGCGGTCGAGTGGCGCGACGGCCAGGCCGTCGGCACCAACGGTGCCTCGAACAACAAGCCGCTCTCGCTCGCCGACATCGCGAAGCAGATGGGCCACACCGGTGGTCCCATCATCGCGAGCGCATCGGTCAATCCGCCGGCTGCCGGCCCCGGCTTCGGGGTTCACATCTGCGA
This sequence comes from Deltaproteobacteria bacterium, assembly GCA_031400655.1. Taxonomy (GTDB): domain Bacteria; phylum Myxococcota_A; class UBA9160; order UBA9160; family UBA4427; genus UBA4427. Next base: position 3,322 of record JANNQH010000118.1, read on the forward strand.
CATCGAGGTCGATCCCGAGACGGGCCGCTCGACGGTCGTGCGGTACACCGTCGTCCAGGACGCGGGCAAGGCGGTTCATCCGAGCTACGTCGAAGGCCAGCTCCAGGGCGGCGCCGCCCAGGGCATCGGCTGGGCGCTCTGGGAGGAGTACCTCTTCGACAAGAACGGCAAGATGGAGAACCCGGGCTTCCTCGACTATCGGATGCCGGTCGCGTCGGATCTGCCGATGCTCGACACCGTCGTCATCGAGGTCCCGAATCCGCTCCATCCCTATGGCGTGCGTGGCGTCGGTGAGACGCCGATCGTGCCGCCGCTCGCGACCGTCGGCAATGCGCTCTCCCGGGCGATCGGCGTGCGCATGCATCGATTGCCCATGACCCCGCCCCGCGTGCTCGACGCGATCGAGACGAAGAAGGGTTAGGGCGCAGGGCCATTCGCAGCAGGGCGGAGCGAGGCCGAGCTTGGCGACCGTGATCTTTGCGAGCGGGATGCGCGCGCTCACGGGCGGCGCGGAGTCGGTCGAGATCGAGGCGGCCCGCGTTGCGGACCTCATCTCTGCGCTCTACGCCCTCTTTCCCGCGCTGGCGGGCAAGCTCGAGCAGGTGTCCGTCGCGATCGACGGGACGCTTTACAACGACGCCCGCTACCAGAAGCTCCGACCCTCGAGCGAGGTCCATTTCCTGGCGCCGCTCGCGGGCGGCTGACGGGCTCTCCGAGCCCTCATGCGTGCCGTCCGCTCCGTGCAGTCCCGTCGCCAGCCGGTGTCGATTCGACACATTCCCGCCATTCTTCATCATCCAAAACGAACGCAATCGACACGATTTTTCACGCTCGCCTCTACTTCGTCACACGATCGCCACGCAGCTCCGGTTGAATGCGCCCGTCCGCAGCGGTGATGTGACGACGGCTCGAAGCTGAGCCGCCCGGCCTGGAGGCCCCGTCGACCCCCGCTGCTCGAGGGACACGAAGGGGGCGACCTTGTCGAGGATGTTCCGAATCGCATTCACTGGAGTGGCCACGGGTTTGTGGCTCCTCGCCGGACTCTTTCCCGCACAGTCGGCCCGCGCGGCGGATCCGGCGATGACCGAGCTGCTGAAGATCCTGCGCGAACGGGGCTCGCTCAGCGACGCCGAATACGAGGCGCTCTCGAAGGTGGCGCGCGAGCCCGCCGGTGAGACGTCCTCCGACGCAGCGACCCCGGGCGCGACCGCGGTGCCGATCCCGGCCGACTCCGAGCCGAAGTCCCTCGAAGAGGTCGCGCAAAAGGTCGAGGTCGATTCGGAGCGAATTGACAAGGCCGAGGCCGAGATCGAGAAGCAGAAGAAGTCGTTTCTCCGCATCGACGAGATCGTGGACGGCACATCGTCCGATCTGATCAACAAAGCGCTCGCAGGCAAATGGTACGAGCGCATCTCGATCAAGGGCTACACGCAGTTCCGCGTCAGCGAAGTGCTGGCGCAGAATGGTCCCGACCTCGAGGTCCCGGCGGACCGCTCGGTTCGGGACAATGAGGTCTTCACGATTCGCCGCGGCCGGCTCACTTTCAGTGGCGACGCAACCGAGCGCCTCTTTATCTATGCCCAGGCCGAATTCAACGCCTTCGTGGGAAGTGGCGACTCGTCGCTGCAGATGCGGGATCTCTACGGCGACATCGCGCTCGATGCGAAGAAGGAGTGGCGCGTCCGGTTCGGGGAGTCGAAGGTGCCCTTCGGCTTCGTGAATCTGCAGTCGAGCCAGAATCGCGCGGCGCTCGAGCGAGCCGACGGGCTCAACAGCGCGGTGGAGGGCGAGCGCGATTTCGGGGCCTACTTGATCTGGGCGCCGGCCGAGACGCGAGTGCTGTTCAAGGACCTCGTGAAGAGTGGCCTGAAGGGCTCGGGCGATTACGGCGTCGTGTCCCTTGGCGCCTACGGCGGGCAGGGTCCGAATCGCTCGGACCAGAACAGTCAGCCCCACGTCGTCGGGCGGATCGCTTATCCCATTCAGTTCGCGAACGGCCAGATCATGGAGCTCGGCGCCCAGTACTACTGGGGCCGCTACGTGACGACGACGACCGAAATCGATCTCGGCGGCGGTCTGATCACCCCCGACCAGCCGTCGAATGGCGCGAACGATCAGCGCGGTGCGTTGACCTTCGTCTTGTATCCCAAACCGATCGGCTTCGAGGCGGAATGGAACGTCGGCGAAGGGCCCGAGCTCAACCCCGACGGCGATCGCGTCGAGGCACGATTTCTCCACGGCGGCTACGTCCAGCTGAACTACAAGCGAGACACTTCGATCGGAACCTTCTTCCCCTTCGTTCGCTGGAACTATTACAAGGGAGGCCGCAAGTTCGCGAACAACGCGCCCAAGGAGTCGGTGAACGAGATCGACGCGGGGCTCGAGTATTCGCCCTGGCCCGAGGTCGAGCTGAGCCTCGTCTATACCCACTCCTTCGAACGGACCAACACCCGGACGGTGCCTTTCGAGGACACCACGGATGCGGAGCGGATCGGCGCCCAGGTGCAGTGGAACTACTGAATGGCCTACAAATCCCGGCATGACGAATCCCGGGGATGCACTCGCGGGAGTCCGCGTGGTCGAGCTGGCCTCGGGGGTCGCCGGGCCCTTCTGTGCGCGGCTGTTTGCGGATTACGGCGCCGAGGTCGTGAAGATCGAGGCGCCGGGTTCGGGTGACGAGACCCGGAGCTGGGGGCCGTTCCCCGGCGATGAACCCGATCTCGAGAAGAGCGGGACGTTCTTCTTTCTCAACACCAACAAGCAGAGCGTCGTTCTCGATCTCGAGACGCCGGTAGGCCGCGAGCGACTGCTCGGCTGGATCGACGAGGCGGACGTGCTCGTCTCGAGTCACCCGGCGGATCGGCTGGAGGCGCTCGGTCTCGCTCCGGATCGGGTCTCCGCCCGCAATCCGGGGCTCGTCACGATCGCGCTGACCCCGTACGGGCTGACGGGACCGCTCGCCGGCTGGAAGGGCTACGACCTCAACGCCTATCACTTCTCCGCCTGCGGCAGTCGCTACTGCGGTCGCCCCGACGCCGAGCCCCTCGAGCACGGCACGTTCTCGGCGGACTTCTTCGCCGGCTATGCGGCGGCCGCCTGGGGGCTCGCGTGTCTGCTCGGCCGCCACCGGATCGGCGGGGGTCAGCGGCTCGACGTGTCCTCGGCCGAGGTCGTGGCCGCGCTCTTTGTCGGTGCCCTCAACGTCGGGGGCTATGCGCAGGACGGCCGCTTCGATCGACGCGTCGGCGGGTCGGGGATGGGGCTCGCGGCGCCGGCGGGCCTCGTGGCTTGTCGCGATGGCCATGTCCTCGTCATCGCTCTCGAGAAGGCTCAGTGGCACGGCCTGCGCGCCGCGCTGGGCGATCCCGAGTGGGCGCGCCCCGAGCTCTTCGACGACATGTGGGAGCGCGGGCGCAACTCGGATCTGATCTACAGGCTGCTGGCGGAGTGGGCGCGCGAGCGCTCGAAGGAAGAGATCATGGCGCTCTGCCAGCGCCACGGCTGTCCCGTGACCGCCGTGTATACGATGGCGGATCTCGCGGCTCACCCGCATCTCGCGGCCCGGGGCTCGCTCGCCGTGCTCGAGCATCCAAAGCTCGGCCGTGTGCGCACCCTCGGCGCCCCGATCCGGCTGCCGGATTGTCCGGGCGGCCCGCGCACGCCGGCGCCGCTGCTCGGCGAGCACGCGGGGCGGGGCTTTTCAGCGAGGCCCGCGTCGTTCCATTCGGACGCGGACACGGCGCCCTCGTGGGCGCGCGAGGGCGCGAGACCGGGGTCGTCGGCGGGAGCGGCCATCTCGTCCGGTGCAGCCAATCCGGCGACCCGCGACCGCGCCCTTCCGCTCGCTGGCCTGCGCGTCGCGAATTTTGGTTGGGGACTCGTCGGTCCGACTGCGGGGCAGCTCCTCGCGTTTCTCGGCGCCGAGGTCTACAAGATCGAGTCGCGGGCGCGGCCCGACATCCAGCGGACGATTCCGCCCTTCGTGGGCGGTCTCCCCGATCCGGACCGCAGCATCCAGAATCACGCCTTCTGGGCCGGCAACCGCAGCATCACGCTGAACCTCAAGACCGAGGCGGGATGCGCGCTCGCGCGGGAGCTCGTCGTGATCTCCGACGTCGTGATCGAGAATTTCGGGCACGGCGTGATGGAGCGGTTCGGGCTCGGCCATGCGGCGCTCCGCGAGCGCTCGCCGGCACTCATCTTCGCTTCGCTCTCGTCGACCGGTCAGTTCGGTCCGCTCGCGGGACTGCGGACCTACGGCAACAGTCTCGCGAGCCTCGCCGGGCTCGACAGCATCACGGGCTATGCGGACGGACGCTTGCAGGCGATGGAGAATGCGTACGCGGATCCCCTGGGTGGAGTGGTCGGTGCGCTCTCGATCCTTTTGGCTCTCGCCCATCGCGAGCGCACCGGCCGCGGCCAGCACATCGACTACGCTCAGCTCGAAGGCACGCTCCAGCTCGTCGGGCCGCAGCTGCTCGATCACGCTTTCAACGGCCGCATTGCGGGCCCGATCGGCAATCGCCATCCGGTCGCTGCGGCCGCGCCCCACGGCGTCTTCCCCTGTCGCGGCCCCGACCGCTGGATCGCGATCGCCGTCGCGACGGACCTGGAATGGCGGAGTCTCGTGCGTGCGATGGGCGAGCCAGTGTGGGCACTCGATCCGGCGCTCTCCGAGCGCGCCGGTCGCGTGGTAGGGATTGCTTTCCTGCATGCACAGATCGCGGACTGGACCCGAGGCTTCGAACGCGACGAGCTCGCCGCGCGGCTCCAGCGTGAAGGCGTCGCGGCGAGCCCTGTCTGCGACGTGTCCGATCTTCTCGATCACCCCCACTACCGGGCGCGCCAGACCTTCATCGAGGTCGAGCACCCGCTCGGGTTCCGCGAGACGATCTATGGTGAATACGTCAAATGCAGCCGCACGCAGCCGGAGATCCGGCCGGGGCCGTCGATCGGCCAGGACAACGACTTCGTGTTTCGGGAGCTATTGGGGCTGTCCGAGGGCCGCTACCGGGAGCTCGTGGCGCAGCGTGTGATCGACTAGCGCACGATTCGAGGGGCTCGTACGAGCGGGGCAGCAGGGCGACGGGGGAGGGCATTCGCGTGGTTCAGGTCTGGGCGTCGCTCGACGTCGCCCTTCCGCTTTCCGGGGTCCCCGATTGCGCACTCCGCGCCGAGGCGATGGGCTTCGACGGGTTGATGGCGCCCGACGTGATGTCGGACGGATTCCTCGCGGCCCAGGCGGCGATCGTCGCCACCCGCGAGATCCGCATCGCGACGAGCGCCGTCGTCGCCTTCGCGCGCTCGCCGATGGTGGTGGCCGTCGCCGCCTGGAATCTGCAGGCGCTCTCGCAGGGCCGCTTCCATCTCGGTCTCGGACCGCTCATCCGCACGAATATCGTCGAGAAGTACAGCATGCCCTGGAGCGCCCCCGCGCCGCGCATGCGGGAGTACGTGCAGGCCCTGCGCGCGCTCTTCGATTGCTGGCAGAACGGCACCCGCCTCGACTACCGCGGTGAGCACTACCGCTTCACGCGCATGCAGGCCTTCGTCTCGCCGCCCCCGATCGAGCATCCGGATATCCCGATTCATCTGGCCGGGATCGGACCGAACATGACGGCCGTCGCGGGCGAAGTCGGGGACGCGTTGATCACGCATCCGACGAACGCGTCGCCGCGGTTCCTGCGCGAGCAAACGCGGCCCGGTCTGGCGCGCGGCGCGGCCCGCGTGAAGAAGGATCCGAGCGCGCTGCGGCTCTTCGTCAATCCGTTGATCGCGACAGGGCCCGACGCTGCCAGCGTTCGGGCGGAGCGCGAGAAGCAGCGGGCGCTGCTCGCGACCCTCTACTCGACCCCGAGCTACTGGCCGAGCCTCGAGCTCCACGGCTGGCGCGAGTGCGGGGAGAAGCTGAACGGCCTCGTGCGTGCAAATCGCTGGCACGAGCTCGCGCCCCTGCTGACGGATGAGATGCTCGACGTGTTGATGGTGACGGCGCGCCACGACGAGCTCGCGGGCGGTCTGCGCGAGAAGTACGCCGAGCTTGCGGATGCGTACGTCCTCGGGCTCCCGCTCGAGACCCGCGACGATGAGGCGATCCGCCGGGTGGTCGCCGCCTTGAAGCTGGGTCCTTGAAGGCGGGCTCTCGAGCTGGGTGGCGGCTCGATCGCAGCCCCTCGTCTACACTGGCCGCCGCTGCCAGAGCGCCGAGCGCGAGCCCGGTCCACGCTGGCGATGCGTGATCCATGAAGCTGGGAGACCCGTGATGGCGACACCGATGGAACGAGCCCCCGACCCCGGACTCGCCTACGTCCCGATTCCCAAGACCCGCTACACGAGCGCCGAATACGCCCGCGAAGAGTGGGACCAGCTGTGGACCAAGACCTGGGTCTGCGCGGGCCGCGAGTCGGACCTGGCGCGCCCCGGCGACTACTTCACCTTCGAGCTCGGCTCCGAATCCATCCTCGTCGTGCGGCAACCCGACCAGACGCTGCGCGCCCGCTACAACGTCTGTATGCACCGCGGCAATCGCCTGCGCGAGCCCGGTCGCGGCCATGCGTCGAAGTTCTCATGTTTGTTCCACGGCTGGGAGTACGGCATCGACGGCTCGCTGATCCAGGCCCTCGATCCCGAATGCTTTCCGCAGGGCATCGACCGCAAGAAGCTCGATCTGCGACCCGTGCTCTGCGAGACCTGGGCGGGCTTCGTGTTCGTCAACCTCGATCCGAACGCAGCGCCCCTGCGCGAGTACCTGGGCATCATCCCGCAGCATCTCGATCCGTATCACTTCGAGAACTGGAAGATCGACTTCGACTGCACGATCGAAATCGAGTGCAACTGGAAGACCTGCGTCGACGCCTTCAACGAGGCCTATCATCTTGCCGCGACGCACACCTGGACCCTCGAGTTCAGCGACGACACGCGGACCCTCTACGACTGTTACGAGCGCCACACGCGAATGCTCTTTCCAGAGGTCCAGGCGAGCCTCCGCCATCCGGGAGCCAATACCGTGACCCCGGGCATCAAGGAGCTCTTCCTGAAACGCGTGGGGGTCGACGTCGCAAATTTCGAGGGCAATGCGCAGGACGCGCGGAAGGTCTTCGCCGAGCAGCAGCGAAAGCTCGCCGTCGGCATGGGCGCCAATCTCTCGGAGCTGAACGACGATCAGCTCTGCGACGATTTCCACTACACGGTCTTCCCGAACATGACCTTCAACACCCATGGTCTCTTCACGTGGATCTTCTGCCACCGCCCGCACCCGACCGATCCCAACAGGATGTACTTCGACTTCATCAGCCTGCTGAACGCGCCGGCGATCGACGTGCCGCGCCCCGAGAAGCAGTTCTTCAGCACCGAGAATGGCGACACTCTCGACGGGCGCTGCAATGGCGGCGACCTGCTCGATGAGGATCTCTACAACCTGCCGCGGATCCAGGCGGGCATGCGCTCGCGGGCCTTCGAAAACCTGCATCTCGGGACCCAGGAAGTCCGCATCCTGCATTTCCACAAGACGCTCGAGGGCTATTTGCAGCGCGGGCGGGAAGGGCTCGAGCGGGGTCGGACGGGGCGGCGTGACTGAAGATGGATCGCGGGGCGACGGCCTCCGCTGGATCGAGATTCCGATCCCGCTGCCGGCGGAAGGGCGGAACGAGATCTTCGAAGTGGGTGAGCTGGCGCTCCTGCTCTGCAACGCGGCCGGAACGCCCTATGTCGTCCGGGACGAGTGCCCGCATGTGAAGACCTCGCTCCAGGGGGGCCTCATCAAGGGGACGATCCTCGAGTGTCCACTCCACGGGGGGCAGCTCGACCTGCGCGATGGACGGCCCGTCGCGATGCCGATCCGGCGGCCGGTGACGTGCTATCCCGTGCGGAGCGCAGGGGCGGGCTGGCAGGTCGGGATCCCGGCCTGAGCCCTCAGCCGATCAAGAACCGGGGCCGCTTCGCCAGGCCGGCGATGCGAGAGCGCCCAAGAACGAAAATGCGAGCGGAGCTTCTCACTCGAGAAAGCGCTCGACAAGGAGACCTTCCATGTACGACCTCGTAGTTCGCGGTGGGACGATCGTCGACGGAACCGGTGCGGCGCCCTTCGTGGGCGATGTCGCGATCCAAGGCGGCAAGATCGCGGCGGTGGGAAAAGTGGCTGAAAAGGGGCGCCAGGAGATCGACGCGAAGGGCAAGCTCGTGACCCCGGGCTTCGTCGACATCCATACGCATTACGACGGTCAGGCAACCTGGGATTCGGTACTGACGCCGACGGCGTGGCATGGGGTCACGACTCTCGTGATGGGCAATTGCGGCGTCGGCTTCGCGCCCGTCGCCCCCGACAAGCACGACTTCCTGATCGGCCTGATGGAAGGCGTCGAGGACATCCCGGGCACGGCGCTCCACGAGGGCATCGACTGGCAATGGGAGACTTTTCCGCAGTATCTCGACGCCCTCGAGAAGCGGCATTATGCGATGGACATCGGGACTCAGGTTCCCCACGGCGCGGTGCGCGCGTATGTCATGGGCGAGCGGGGTGCCAAGAACCAGCCCGCGACCAGGGACGACATCGCACGTCAGGCCGCGATCGTGAAGGAAGCGATCCAGGCGGGCGCACTCGGCCTCTCGATGTCCCGCACGATCGTCCACCGCGCCGTCGACGGCGAGGTCGTCCCCGGCACCCACTCCGCCGAGGACGAGATCTTCGGGATCGCCCGGGTTCTCGGCGAGCTCGGCGAAGGCATCGTCGAGCTCGCGCCCGCCGGCATCCAAGGCGAGGACATGTCGGCGCCGGACAAGGAAATCGACTGGATGCGAAGGCTATCGGCGGAGACCGGGCGGCCCGTGTCCTTCGCCCTCGTCCAGCACGACGTGGCGCCGAAGGACTGGAAGCGGCTCCTCGACCTCTGCGACGAGGCGGCGAAGGACGGCGCGAACCTGCGACCCCAGGTCTCGGCGCGGCCGAATACGCTGCTGATCGGCCACCAGTCGTTCCATCCCTTCAGCTTCAAGCCGACCTACATGAAGATGGCCGAGCTGCCGCTGGTCGAGCGGGTCGCGAAGCTGCGCGATCCGGCGGTGCGCAAGCAGATCCTCGCGGAGGATTCGCATTATGCGGTGCCGCAGATGAAAGTCGTGATCGACATGATCGCGAAGGGGATCGACAAGATCTTCCGGCTGGGCACCCCGCCCAACTACGAGCCGACCCCCGAGGAGAGCCTGAAGTCGATGGCGGCCGCGGCCGGACGCGATCCCTTCGACATGCTCTACGACTGGCTGCTCGAGCTCGAAGGCAAGCAGCTCCTGATGCTGACGCTGCTCAACTACAGCGATTACAACCTCGATGCCGTGCACACGATGCTCACGAATCCCCGCACGGCGTTCGGCCTCGGCGACGGCGGCGCCCATTGCGGCGCGATCTGCGACGCCAGCATGACGACGTCGCTGCTCGCCCATTGGGTGAAGGGCCGCACGCGCGGGCCGAAGCTGCCGGTCGAGCTGGCCGTCCGGAAAATGACCTCGGATACGGCATCGCTCTACGGTCTCAACGACCGCGGGGTCCTCGCGGCGGGCAAGAAGGGCGATCTCAATGTGATCGATCTCGAGCGCCTCGAGAACGGGCTCCCGGAGGTCGCCTTCGACCTGCCGGCTGGAGCGCCGCGTTTCATCCAGCGCGCGCAGGGGTATGAGGCGACCGTCGTCTCGGGCGAGATCACCTTCCGCAACGGCGAGCACACGGGCGCGCTGCCGGGCCGGCTCGTCCGCGGTGCCCAGAGCTAACAAGTTTCGCTGCAGGAGCCCCGATGCTCGAGCTCGATCCGGATACGCTGCTCACGACGACGCGCGCGGTGCGCAAGCGGCTCGATTTCGACCGCAAGGTGCCGCGCAAGCTGATCGAGGAGTGCCTCGAGATCGCGTTCCAGGCGCCGAACGGCGGAAATATGAACAGCTGGCGCTGGCTCGTGATCGACGATCCGGCGCTGATTGCGAAGGCCGCCGAGATCTACAACGGCGGCCTCGACGACTACATCGCCGGGCTCGCGAAGGTCGGCGGCTATCCGGGGGCGCAGGTGGTCGGGGCCGAACGCATCGGCACCTCGGTGGCCTACCTCCGGGAGAACTTCCATCGCTGCCCAGCGCTGCTCCTGCCCCTCGTCGCCGGCCGCGTCGAGGGCACGAACCTCTTCAACCAGGCGAGCCAGTTCGGGTCGATCCTCCAGGCCGTCTGGAGCTTCATGCTGGCGCTGCGCGCGCGGGGGCTTGGCAGCGCCTGGACGACGGGCCACCTCATGCGCGATGCGGAGATGGCGAAGCTCCTCGCAATCCCCGGCCATTACACCCAGGTAGGCCTCTTCCCGATCGCCTACACGCTCGGGACCGACTTCAAGCGCGCCTTCCGCAAGCCGACGAACGACGTGATCGGCTGGAACGGAATGCCCCAGGCCGCTCGCCCCTAGCCTCCCGGGTCCCCACCCCCGCGTTTAACGGTGACCTTCGCGACCCAGCCGGTCGTCGACATGGGCGCTCCGTCATCGGGATCGTCGAGTCCTCGCGAGGAATCTGACTTCTTCGGCGCCTTCGATGGGCCTTCACGAGCTCTCGGGCGCGGTTATGGTCCGGGGCGTGGGCGAGCTTGAAGCCCTGGGTCTGGCACTTGCCCCACGCTCAAGCTATAACGTTGATCAACCGACCGACTCCATATCAAGTCTCGAGGTTCATGGTCTATGACGACGGCGTCCCACGGGGCCATCGGCTTATCCGACATTGCTGAGTCGGGCCCCCGCATCGAGGAACGGCGAGAGCGACAGCGCCAGGCGGCGCGTCGCACGATTCTCGATGCCACCGAAGCGTTGATGATCGAGGCGAACGGCTCGGATTTCTCGATCCGAAAGCTGGGCGATCGGTCCGGCTACTCGGCGCCGACGGTCTACCACTACTTCGGCGACAAAGACGGCCTGATCGACGCGCTGCTCGACGACCGCGTCGCGCACCTCGCAGAGGAGCTCGAGCAGGTCGATCCCTCCGGTGATCCCCGCATCTGCCTGCGCGCCATGTTGCTCGCCTATTTCGAATTCAGCGTGACGAACCCGACCTTCACGCGTCTGATGTGGACGCTGTCGAGGAAGGGCGAGAGCCGCATGCCCCCGGCGATGGCCCGGGTCCGGCATTGCGTCGAGGAGAGTCTCGCCCGTTTCGGAGCGAGCCGGCCGCAGGGCGGGTTCGACACCGACAACGCCGGCCGCGTCCTCTGGGCTCTCGTCTTCGGACTCGTCTCGTTCCGACTGACGCAGCCCGACCTCACCACCTGGGACGACCGCCTCGCTGAGCGAGCGCTCGATGCCCTGTTTCTCGGCATGGCCGAGCTGGAGATAGAACCGCGATGATGCGTCGGCTGACCCCCTTTATGTTCGGAAGTCTGGCCCTAACGGCCCTTCTGACCCTCGGCTCGGGTTGCAGCGAGGAAGTCGTGGCCCCCGAGGAGCTTTTGCCCTCGGTGTCCGCCGTCGAAGTCGTCGCCATAGACCTCGATGAAGAGATCCGTGCGAGCGGTGACCTGCGCGCGCGCTTCCAGACGATGATCTCCGCCGAGGTGGCGGGTCGCGTGACGGAGCTCTCGGTGGACGAGGGGGGCTCGGTTACAAAGGGCGCGGTCGTGATCAAGATCGATCCGGAGCGGCGCAAGCTCGATCTCTCTGCCGCGCAGGCGCGGCTTGCCCAGGCGCGCGCAAATCTGCGCCAGGAAACGAGCAAGGTCGAGCGTGTGCGCAAGCTTCGCTCCGAGAACATCGCGTCGGTCGAACGTCTCGAAGAGGCGGAGACCGCGCTGCTGCTGGCCGAATCGGCCGTGCGTGCCGAGGAGGCTGCGGTCGGGGTCGCCCAGCGCGCGCTGTCGGACGCCAGTGTTTCAGCGCCCTTCGCGGGACTCGTCGCCAGGCGCTCGGTCGAGCTCGGACAATACGTCCAGGTCGGTGCGACGCTCTTCGAGCTCGTATCGATGAATCCCCTCGACGCGGTCTTCAGCCTGACCGAGTTCGACACGCAACGTGTCAGCCCGGGCCAGCACATCCAGGTCCACGTGGCCGCGTTCGCCGACCGCGGCTTCGAGGGCGTCGTGAGCTTCATCGCACCCACCGTCGATCCCGCCACCCGCACGCTGCGGATCAAGGCCGAGATCGACAACTCGGAGAATCTGCTGCGCCCCGGCCTGTTTGCACGGATCAATCTCGGGACCGATCAACGCAAGAGCGTCCTGATGGTGCCCGAAGAAGCGCTCGTGCAGCGCGAGGGCGGGGCATCGCTCTTCCTGATCGGCGAGGGCGACAGGGTCCGCCGCGTCACCGTCGAGACCGGCATCCAGACCAAGGGCCGGGTCGAGGTTCGGGGCGAGATTTCCGCCGGCGACCGCGTCGTTCGCCGGGGACACGGCGGCCTCGCCGACGGCATGGTCGTCGTCGTGCGGGATTCACGATCGACCTCGGTCGAGACGGCGGCGGGAGAGCCGGTCGGAGCCCAGTCGTGAGTCTGTCCGATCTCTCGATCGATCGCCCGGTTCTCACGTGGATGCTGATGCTCGCCCTCGCGACCTTCGGCGTGCTGGGCTACTCGCGCCTCGGCGTGGACCGCTTTCCCGACATGACCTTTCCGTTCGTGGGTGTGGTCGTGCGTCTCGAGGGCGCGTCGCCGACCGTGATGGAAGACGAGGTCGTCGACGTCCTCGAGGAATCCTTCGCGACGATCGAGGGCGTCCGCCACACCTATTCCGAAGCGGCCCAGGGCGTGGCCCGCGTAATGATGGAGTTCGAGCTCGAGCAGGATCTCGACGTCGCGGCCCAGGACGTGCGCGACAAGCTCGGTGTCGTGATGGGAAAGCTTCCGAAGGAGCTCGAGCCGCCGGTCATCGGTAAGGCCGACTTCTCGATGTTCCCGATCATCTTCGCGCCGATCACGACGACGCTCCCGATCACGGAGGCGAGCGAATACATCGATCGTCACATGAAGCCGATGATCGAGAGCATTCCCGGCGCCGCGGGCACCGAGGTCTACGGCGAGGTCGAGCGAAACATCCGCATCTGGATCCAGCCGGACGCATTGCGGGCGCGAAAGCTCGCGGTCTCCGACGTGCTCGATGCGATCCGGCGCGAGCACGTCGAACGGCCGGGGGGATTCCTAGAAGGTCGCGAGATCGAGTGGGCCGTCAAGACGGCGGCGGAATTCCAGTCCCTCGACGACCTCTCGCGCATGGTGATCTCGTGGGAAGGGGACGCGCCGATCCGGCTCGGGGACGTGGCTCGGATCGAGGACGGTGCAGAGGATCTCCGCAAGGCGTCCCACATGAACGGGAAGCCCGGCATCGCGCTGGCCGTCAAGAAACAATCGGACGGGAACACCGTCGCGATCGTCGACGAGTTCTACCGCCGCATGGACGTCCTGCGCGACCGGGTGCCCGAAGGCATCCACATCGTCGACAACTCGGGCTTCATCGACAACTCCGAGCTGATCCGCGAGTCGTTCGAGGAGACGCTCTTCGCCCTCGTGTTCGGCGGCCTGCTCGCGGTGTTCGTCGTGTTCATCTTCATGCGGCGTACGCGGCCGACCCTGATCGTCGCGATGGCGATCCCCCTCTCGCTGGTCACTACCTTCGGAATGATCTGGCTCTTCGGCTACACGCTGAACACGATGACGTTGCTGGGCCTCACGCTCGCGATCGGCGTCGTGATCGACGACGCGATCATCGTGCTCGAGAACATCGAGCGGCACCGCGAGAGCGGAAAGTCGGCAATGGAGGCGGCGCGCTCCGGGACCCGAGAGATCACGCTCGCGGCGGCCGCGGCGACCTTCTCGGTGGCCGCGGTCTTTTTGCCCGTCGCCTTCGCCACAGGCCAGATGGGCAGCTTCCTCACCGAGTTCGGAGTCACGGTCTCGGTGGCGGTCGTGGTCTCGCTCTTCGTCGCGTTGACGATCACCCCGATGCTCGCCGCCCGCATGCCTCCGCCGAAGGAGCGAGCGGCGGGGGGGCTCTACAGCCGGCTCGAGAACGCCTTCCAACTCCTCGAGGACACCTATCGCAGGGTCCTCGATTGGTCGATCTCGAGCCCGTGGAAGACGACGAGCATCGCGATCGTCTCCATCCTGTTTGCGATCCTGGCGGGCAGTCGCCTCGAAGCCGAGTTCTTCCCGAGCGCGGATACCGGTTTCGTCGCGGTTCGCTTCCGGACGCCGCCGGGCAGCTCCCTCGAGAACACGGTCGACATCCTGTCGCAGATCGAGGCCTGGTTCCTCGAGCAACCGGAGGTCGCGTCGCTCTTCGCCGCGGTCGGCGGGACCTCGATCAGCATCGGCGGTCCGAGCGACGGATTCATGAACGCGCGACTTCACCCGGCCGACGAGCGCAAGCGATCGTCCCAGGAGTTGATGCGTGACGCGCGGATCGCGCTCTCCAAGATTCCAGGTCAGGAGTCCTCGGTCAGCGACCCGATGGGCTCCTCGGATCGCGAGTTCGAGGTCGAGATCGTCGGCAATGCCTCTCTCGAGGAGCTCGACCAGTATGCGACGGAGATGATCGCGCGCCTCGATGCCGAGGGCGGAATGGTGGACCTCGAGATGAGTCTGCGCGTCGGGCTGCCCGAGGCGCGGGTCGTGCCTGACCGGGACAAGGCGGCGGAGCTCGGCATCGACGCCGAGCACGTCGCCGAGGTGGTCAATGCGATGATCGGGGGCCTCGACGTCGCGACCTACCGGGACGGCGAGGAGCGTCACGACGTGCGTCTGCGCATGGAGAACGGCTCGCGGGACGATCTCGCTGCAGTGGGCGACCTCTGGGTACGCGCGCGCAATGGGGAGCTCGTCGACCTGCGCAATCTGGTGACGGTCGAGAGGGGTGCGACGGCGGCTTCGATCACCCGCACGGACCGCGAACGCAGCGTCAAGGTGATGGCGAGCCTCGAAGGTCTGCCCCTCGGCGACGCGGTGGCACGGGCCCAGCGCATCGCGGGGGAGATCCTTCCCCCGACACTTTCGCTGCGTCTGACGGGGGATGCCGAGGCGATGCGCGAGTCAGGGGAGCAGTTCATGGTGATGCTCGGGCTCGCGGTGCTCGTGATCTACATGGTGCTCGCGGCGCAGTTCGAGAGCTTCACGCAGCCGATCATCGTGATGGCGGCGCTGCCCTTTTCGATGGTGGGCGCGCTCGGTGGGCTCTGGGCCCTCGGCATGTCGCTCAACCTGTTCAGCATGATCGGTATCGTTCTCTTGATTGGCCTCGTGACGAAAAACTCGATCCTGCTCGTCGACTACGCCAATCAGCTGCAGCGGGAAGGCTTGTCGGCTCGGGAGGCGATGCGGAAGGCGGCGCCGATCCGCATGCGGCCCGTCCTGATGACTGCCCTCGCGATGATCTTCGGGGTCCTTCCCTCGGCGTTCGGGATCGGTCCCGGGGCGGAAACGCGCGCGCCGATGGCCGTGGCGACGGCGGCGGGTATGTTCACCTCGATGCTGCTGACGCTCCTGATCGTGCCGGTCTTCTATCTGGGGCTCGAGCGCGTGAGGTCTCGTTTTGCGGGTCGCGCTGCCGGAGCGAAGCTGGAGAGCATCGCCTAGCAGTGGTGCCGGCGTGGAGCGGGAAGGAGAGGGCGTGAGCCGGACCGGTGCGGTAAAGGTCTTCGTCGCCTCCCGCTTCATCGAGCC
>JANNQH010000119.1:0-1529 GCA_031400655.1 Deltaproteobacteria bacterium
GCCGTCAATGTGCTCGATTCGTCGGGCTCCATGGAGGACATGTTGTTCGCCGATGGTCGGGCGACCCTCGAATCGGTCGTGGCCGTGATGCCCAACGGCAACTACAGCGCCGGCCAGATCCATTTCGGCGGATTCGGCCGCGAGTCCACCGCCATGGCTCCCTTCAATCGCTCGAACCTCGCGGTGTCGGCCAAGGACACCGCCTGGATCGAGGGCTCGACGCCGCTCGCCGACGTGATCACGACCGATGTCGGCGCAATGATCGGCGGCGGCACGGGCCGCGCCGCAGTCGTCGTGATCTCGGACGGTCGTGCGACGGATTTTGCTGGCCGAGAAGGCATGGGCGATGGCGCGGTCGCGGCCGCCCAGGGCGTGGTCTCGGGTCGCAAGGGCGATACCTGCTTCCACACGATCCAGGTCGGGAATGATCCGGCTGGCGCGGCGACGCTCCAGGCGATCGCGAACGTCTCGAGCTGCGGCAGCTTCCGCAATGCGTCGACGCTCTCGTCCGCTTCTGCACTGCAGCAGTTCTCGCGAGACGCCTATCTCGGTGCGGCTCCGGTCGTGGCGGTGATCGGAGACGAGGATGGGGACGGCGTCCTCGATCCGAGCGATAAATGTCCGGGCACGCCGCGCGGTGCCGACGTCGATTACCGAGGTTGCTGGACGCTCGAGGGTCTGCAGTTCGAGACCAGCAGCGCGAAGATCGATATGCGAAGCCACGAGATGCTGCACAGCGCGATCGCGGTGCTCCAGGCCAACCCCAACGTTCGGATCAGGATCGACGGCCACACGGACTCCTCCGGCAGCGAGGCCTACAACCAGGATCTCTCCGAGCGGCGCGCGGCGAGCGTGGAGGAATTCTTCGTCAAGGAGGGCGGCCTCTCCACCGACCGATTCGATGCGAATGGCTTCGGCGAGCTGCGCCCGGCGGTTCCGAACGACTCGCCGGCGAACATGGCCATCAATCGGCGGGTCGAGCTGACGCCCCTCAAATGATGGGGTCCTGATCGATCGATCCGAGCCAGACAGGGCCCGGAGACCGAGAGGTCTCCGGGCCCTTTGTCTTTCGGGCCAACGAACGGGGCGGACTGCCGAGCTCAGCCGAGTGGGTTGCCGAGCCAGATCTCCGGCGTCGTCTCGAAGGTCTGTTTGCCCGTCGAGAGGAATACGATGCCCTCGCTCACGGTGAGCGACCAGCGCAGATGCCTCTCCGCCGATTCGGCAAGCGCCGTGACGAAGCCATCTTCGATATGGACGACCGCGAGGTTCTCGGGCGGGTTCGTCAGCGGATCGAGCTCTGCTTTCCGCCAACGCCAGCTGCCCTCCCCAAAGGCGAACAGCGTCGCGCGCTCCGCGTGGCGCGCGGCCTTGACCAGCTTCTTCATCTCCGGCTGGCCGACCTCGATCCACTCGATCGTCCGGCCGTCGCCCGCCCGGGTCCAGAGATCGGGCTCGTCCGTCGCCGAGACGCCGCGGCCGAACTCGAGGCCCTCCGCATAGCGGAGTCCGTAGGCCAGCAGCCGCAC
>JANNQH010000120.1:0-19814 GCA_031400655.1 Deltaproteobacteria bacterium
GGCGTGGAAATGCGGGATCGCCGTGTAGGCGATCAGCGCGACACAGAGTGCACTCACGAATCGCAGGCTGGGCGACGTCCACGTCATAGGTGGGGCTCGATAGCACGCGGGATTCGCGCGGGGCAAGTCGACGGAAGGGGACGGGCTCAGCCCCGCTGCGGCAGCTTGATCTCGGGGGCTTCGGGGTCGGGGCGGTAGAGCACGACGGTGTGACCCAGGACCCCACAGAGAGCGGCGTGGCTCTCGTCCGCCAGCTGGCGGGCGGCGGCCTGTTTGTCCGCGGGCTGGCGCAGCCGGACCTTGATCAGCTCGTGCGAGGCGAGGGCCGCCTCGACGGCCTTCACGACGGCGGGCGTGACGCCCCCCTCGCCCACGAAGACCAGGGGCTTGCGAGTATGCGCGAGGCTGCGCAGGTAACGACGCTGGGCGCTGTCGAGGGTCGGCGCGGGGCGCGCAGCGGGGGTGCTCGGGGATTCTTCGCGGGTCACGAGCTCTCCGGGAGGGCGAGTGGATGGCGGTCCGGACCGGACCGGCTCGGGGAACGAAAGGGGCGGACCGTAGCCCAGCCCCGGGCGGCGGCGAAGCTGCGAGGCGGCCCTCGGCGAAATTCCCGGGTCGCGGCCGGGTCGACGCTCAGGGCTGCGTCCGGCCCTGCCGATAGGCGGGCTCGATGGCGCAGGACAAGCCTATACCGCTCGTGGGTCGCCTCGCGATCCAGCTCAAGATGTTGACCTCGGAAGAGGTCTCGCGGGCGATGGCCGAGAGCGAATCGACCGGCAATCCTCGGCTGGCCCAGGTGATGATGCAGATGGGCCTGCTCGACCGCGACCAGGTCGCGAATCTACATCGGATCCAGAAGGATCTCGTCGACAAACAGCGTGCGCGAACGCCCGGCGAGTCCCCGGAGCAGGCGGCAGCGAGCGCCTCGCCGACACCGACCCCCGCGAATCCCACAGCCGCCCGCCGCGCGAGCGACGTCCACAGCGCCGCCGACCACGCCGCGAAGACCGCCGCGCCGATGACCTCGCGCGACATCGACTCCCTCTACGAAACGCAGCCGGGCGCCGCCGAAAAATCACGGCCGCTGCCGAAGGCAACAACCTCTGCGCCGTCGCCGACTGTCCCCGCGTCACCCGCCTCGCCCACCTCCGCGGCGCCAACGCGCGGGCCGCTGACAGCTCCGGCGAAGACCGCCCCCGTCGCCGTCCAGCCGGCGCCTTCCGCCCCTTCCGCGGCCCCCGCGCAGCCCGAGCCCCCGCGTCCGCCTGCCGAGGCGCATGCCATCCCGCGCAGCCGCCCGTCCCTCGAGCTGAATGTGCCCGAGCCTTCCGCGGCGGATCGAAAGAAGCTCGAAGAGATTCTCGCCGCGGGTGTCGAGGCGAAGGCCTCCGACGTCCACCTGCATGCCGGCGGCTCGCTCAAGCAGCGCCGCATCGGCGAGCTCGTCGTCATCGACGACTCGATCGATGCGGCCAGCGTCGAGCGATTGGTCGCGGCGTCGCTCACACCCGTACAACGCGATCAGCTCCGCCACGAAGGCGAGCTCGACTACTGCTTCGACCTGCCGGGCATCGGCCGATTCCGGGCCAACGCCTATCGCCAGCAGCGCGGTCTCGACGCGGTCTTCCGTTCGATCCCAGATCGCCCGCCGACCCTCGCGGAGCTCGGCCTCCCCGATGAGCTGAAGAAGTACACCGACTATCACCAGGGCATGGTGCTGATCACCGGTCCCGCCGGCTGCGGAAAATCCTCGACCCTCGCCGCCCTCGTGAACCACATCAACGAGAACCGCGACGACCACATCCTGACCGTCGAGGACCCGATCGAGATCGTCCACCCGTCGAAGCGCTGCCTCGTGAACCAGCGCCACGCGGGCCACCATACGAAGACCTTCTCCCGGGCCCTGCGCGCCGCCCTGCGCGAGGATCCCGACATCATCGTGATCGGCGAGCTGAGGGACCTCGAGACGATCAGTCTCGCGATGACGGCCGCCGAGACCGGGCATTTCGTGTTGGCGACGCTGCATACGTCGAACGCCGTGCGCACCGTGAACCGCATGATCGGCGCGTTTCCGTCGAACGAGCAGGACCAGGTCCGCGCGATGCTCTCGGAGTCGCTGCGCGCCGTGATCTCCCAGCGCCTCGTCCCGACTTCCGACGGTCAGGGACGCGTGCCCGCCCTCGAGATGCTCGTCATCAATCGCGCGATCGGGAACCTGATCCGCGACCAGAAGACGATCCAGATCCGCTCGTCGATGCAGACGGGCAAGGCCCACGGCATGTACCTGCTCGAGCAGTCGCTGAACGAGCTCGTCGCGAAGGGCCGGATCACGCGCGAGCTCGCGCTCTCGCTCGCCGAGGAAGAGAAGCTCATCACCGCGGGCGCGTGAGCGCGGCGCGCGAACGTGGCCTCGAACGGCCCTCGCGCAAGGGAGTCGAAGCGAAGTGGCCCAGATCGATTCGCTGCTGAGGCATCTCAAGGAGAACGACGGCTCCGACCTGCATCTCGTCGCCGGTCAGCCGCCGCGCTTCCGGACCAAGGGTTCCGTTCGCACGATCGAGGGGCAGGACGTCCTGTCGAACGACTCGCTGCGCACGATGATGCAGGAAGTCGCTTCGCGGCGCGGCTGGGACGAATACAACGAGGCGGGTGACCTCGACTTCGCGTTCAGCCTCGAAGGCGTGGCGCGTTTTCGGGCGAACTTCTTCGTGCAGCTGTCGGGGGCGGCCTGCGTCTTCCGCATGATTCCCGAAAAGATCATTTCGCTCGAGGATCTCAATCTGCCGCAGGCGGTGCGCGACCTGGCGGATCTCAAGCAGGGCCTCGTCCTCGTGACGGGGCCGACGGGCTCCGGCAAGTCAACGACGCTTGCTGCGATCATCGACAAGATCAACAAGACCTACGCGCGCCACATCGTGACGATCGAGGACCCGGTCGAGTTCGTTCACCAGAATCGCAACTCGCTCTTTTCCCACCGCGAGGTCGGGCTCCACACCCAGGGCTTCACCCCGGCGCTCCGCTCCGCGATCCGTCAGGACGCCGACGTGATCCTGGTCGGCGAAATGCGCGAGATGGAGACGATCAGCCTCGCGATCACCGCCGCCGAGATGGGCATGCTCGTCTTCGGCACGCTGCACACCAACAACGCTGCCAAGACGATCGACCGCATCGTCGACGCGTTTCCGGCAGAAGAGCAGAACATGGTCCGCCTCTCGCTCTCGGAATCGCTCGCGGGGATCGTCTCGCAGCTCCTGCTGCCGCGGGCCGATAAGCCGGGGCGGATCGCGGCGAACGAGATCCTGCTGAAGACGCAGGGGCTGCCCAACATCATCCGAGACGGCAACACGCCGATGCTCGCGTCGATCATCCAGTCGGGGAAGGCCCAGGGCATGCAGGCGATGGACGACGTGCTGTTCCAGTACGTGAAGGAGAAGAAGGTCTCGGCCCACGACGCTTACATGAAGGCGACGGACAAGCCCCGCTTCGCGCCGCTCCTGAAGGCGGAGGGCGGGACGCCCGAACCGGGGGTCTGAGGAGCCCCGGAACAGCGCGCTTTTGCATCATCCCCCGTTCGTGCGAGAATGGTCGCGGGGGAGAGAGGGAGGACACCCAAGACGAGGGATCCCCCGATGATGCTCCGAAATGCTGCTGCTGCTGTTGTTCTGACCCTCCTGTTCGCACACTCCGCCCTGGCCCTCGACGGCATCAACCTGTCCGAGGCGGCGACCGTGCCCGCCGCAGGCGAATGTCCGGCGCTCGTCAAGATCAAGTATCCATTCCTCACCTGTGGGGGCGACGACGCCTCGCACGCGCTCCTGCAGGCGCGGCCGCTGCAGCTCGCGACCTCGTGGGCAAGCGCGCGCCAGATCCCTTTGATGAGCGACTGGACCGAGAGCGATGGCTACTGGGGGCCCGACCTCAATCAGGACTAACTCATCGACCGGTGTGTCCGGTGCGTCGAGCATTTGATAAGAGAGCGGGATGACCCGACTCGACGCACCGGCCACTCGGCGAAACCGTGCCCCGATCCTCGAAGTGCTTGCGCGCTGGCTCGGCTCAGCTGCAGGCGAGCGCGGTTCCATGTCGGCGTCCATGCCTGCGGCTGAGCCCCTGCGCGTGCTCGAGATCGCGAGCGGGACGGGGCAGCACGCGGTCTTCTTTGCCGAGTCGCTGCCGCATCTGCGCTGGCAGCCTACCGACGTCGACCCGGATCAGCTCGACTCGATCGAGGCCTGGCGTGCCGAATCGCGTCTCGAGAACGTCGCCGCTCCGATCCGGCTCGACGTCCGCGCCTTCGATTGGGGCATCGAGCCCGTCGCCGCGATCTTCAACGCCAACATGATCCACATCGCCCCCTGGTCCGTCGCCGAGGGGCTCTTCGCCGGCGCCGGCCGTGTGCTCGAACGAGCGGGACTGCTCTTCTTGTACGGCCCCTTCCGAATCGGCGATCGACACACCGCCGAGAGCAACGAAGCCTTCGACGCGGATCTTCGCCGCCGCAATCCCGAGTGGGGCGTCCGGGATCTTGCGCGCGTCGCCGAGACGGCGGCCCGCGCGGGTCTTGCGCTACTCGAGACGAACGACATGCCCGCGAATAACAAGCTGGTCGTGTTCCGACGCGGGTAACGGCTGCGCGGATCCGCGCGCGATCAGTTCGACTTGCGCGGCAGCATCGCCTCGCGTCGCGAGACCGCGTAGGGACTGTCCGTGCGCCACATGTAACAGCTGTCGGGCATGCCCCCGATGCCGGCGACGCTCGGGGTGGCGGGCTCGTTGGCGAGCGCCTCGGCCTGCCGGTTGCGGAAGTTGTGGTCCATCAGGGCCGCCATGATCTGGATGAAGCCCGGGGCGAGCTGGAGCAGGCTGTCCTGCATCGGGCACTTCGGGGCGCTTTTCGGGGTGTTGGTGTCGAAGAGCTTGAAGATCCGGCCCGCCATGCCCGGGATCAGCGGATGACCGACTAACGGCGAGACGAGCGCATCGTGATCGATCCAGGGCGCATCCGCGTTCGCGAGCAGATCCCGCGTGCGCTCCCGCACGTCGAGCCGCTCGAGCCGGAAGCGCTTGCGCTCGACGCCGGCGAAGCACTTGACCTCGTGAGAGCTCACGAGTCGTTCGAAGCCGCGGTTGCCGGGCGAGGGCGGTCGCGTGTGTGTGTCGGCCAGCTGGATCACGACATCGAGCGAACCGTCGCGGAGCGCCTGGCCGTCGACATAGACGCTGCGCCGGAAGAAGCGGGTGCCCGGCGCGGTTTCGCTGGCCTCGCGCTTCGCACGCTCCCGCTCGAGGGCGATCGCCCGCGGCACGGTCGACGCCATCAGCTGGAAGAGCGTCAGGAGATGGGAGCAGCCGAGCGGTCCACCGAATCCACCGGCGAGCCGGCGGGTGAAGCCCTCGTCCAGATGATCGCCGGTGAGCGCTGCCAGGCGCGGCACGGGATCGCGGCAACATTCGCCGCCGGTCGCCTTCGACGGCTCGACCGCGACGAAGGGCTGGTCGACCTCGATCCGATCCATCCGCAGTGTCGCCGGATCGAAGTCGAGCTCGATGTTCATCATGTGGATGATGCCGGCAGGTTGGACATCGTCGACCGACGGGACACAGCCGTTCTTGCGCAGGTCGATCACGTCGCCGCGGGCGCGCCAGAGGCCGGCGGACTCCCGCGAGACGACTACGTTGAGCGTGCGGGTGTGGAGCGGGAGCGCTTCCGCTCTGGATCCGGAGGATCCGGAGGATTCGGAGAGGACATTCGACACGGCGGGATCAGCTGTGCTGGTAGGTCGTGTGTTGCGGGCGGCCGCGCAGGATGTGGGTCGAGCCCCAGTTGGTCACCTTCTTGAAGGCGTCCGAGGCAACGAAATCGTTGAAGGCCTGCTCGTTCTTCCAACGCGAGACGATCAGGTAGTTGGGCTCTCCCTTGGAGACTTCCCGAAACAGCGACGACGCATCGTGGCCGTCGATTCCCTTCATCGTGTCGACGACATTTGCGACCGCATCCTCGAAGATCTGTTCCTTGCCGGGGATGACGAAATAGTTCATGCCGATCGTGACCAAAGCCTGCTCCTTCGCGTTGGGGGCGGAGAGTAGCGGCGACGCCGACCCCCGGAGCCCACCCGGACTCGGCTGCCCCCAAGGGAGGAGGCCTTTGACGTGAACCGCGCGGTTGACCCGGTGACGGCGTCTCGCTACCTACTGCGCTCCCGTTTGAAGGAGCAAGGTGATGGCGCGTGTGTGTGCACTGATCGGCACGAAGGTTCAATACGGACACAACGTGTCCCACTCCCATCGCGTTACCTCCCGGCGCTTCGAGCCCAACCTCCAGAAGGTCCGCCTCCAGTCCGAGGCCCTCGGCCAGCGGATCCCGATGAACGTCTCGACGCGCGCGCTGCGCAGCGTCCAGAAGAAGGGCGGCCTGGACGGCTTCCTGCTCGGGACCGACGACGCCAAGCTCCAGCCCGGCGCGATCCGCCTCAAGAAGCAGATCCGGCGCAAGCTGACCGGGCGCTAGCCGCGCGAGCCGACGCCGGCGAGTGCTTTTCGAAAAAAAGCGGATCGAAACGAAACGAGGGGCCCCGGGGCCCCTCGTCCTGTCTCTGGCGTCTGGATCGCCGATCGCTCGGCGGACCGGCCTACTTCTTCTTGACGCCGTAGCGCTTGCGGAAGCGGTCGATCTTTCCGTCCGTATCGAGCTCACGCATCTTGCCGGTCCAGAAGGGATGGCTGATCGACGAGATTTCGAGGCGGATGACGGGGACTTGCTCGCCTTCGAGGGCTCGCATTTCCTTCGAGGTCGCTGTCGAGCGGCTCACCCACTCGCTGCCGGTGGCCGAGTCGACGAAGATCACCTTGTGATAGTCGGGATGGATTTCGGGCTTCATCGCGTCTCTCCTACCAGCTCGACTTGCGCACGCCCGGGAGCTGGCCGCGGAGGGCGAGCTCGCGCAGCGCGATGCGGGAGATACCGAACTTGTTGTAGTAGGCCTTCGAGCGTCCGGTGAGGACGCAGCGATTGTTCTTTCGGGTCGGGCAGGAATTGCGCGGAAGCTTTGCGAAGCCCTGCTGCGCTTCCAGCTTTTCTTCGATCGTTGCCTTCTGGTTGTGGAGCGTCGCGCGCAGCTCGGCTCGCCGCGCAGCGAACTTTTCGATCAGCTCCTTGCGCCGGTTGTCTCGGTTGACCTGGGATTTCTTCGCCATCGGAACGTGCTGCTCCCTGAATCGGATCCGGGAGTTGCCCTGGATTCCATGGGGGTCGGATTGAGGGGCGGAATCCTACGGGTCGACCCTCCGCGTGGCAAGGGCGTGGCTGGGCGCCCACGGGGAAAAGATTCGAATCCGCGGACGAATCCGGGCTCACTTCTCCTCGAGGTCGATCGGATCGACCTCGACCCGATCGCGGCCGCCGTTCTTGGCCTGGTAGAGGGCCCGGTCGGCCCGTTCGATCCAGGCGGCCGCGGTCTCGCCGGTGCGGAGCCGAGCAATTCCCATCGAGGCGGTGATCCGGATGGGCTCGGGCAGGCCCTCGTGCTGGATCTGGAGGAAGCGAATCGTGTCCATGCCCCGCTCGGCCACGATCTTCGCCGTTGGAATGTTGAGGTCGCGCAGCACGACCGCGAACTCCTCGCCCCCGTAGCGTGCGACGAAATCCTCTTTGCGTTTGAAGCAGCGGTTGAGGGCCTTCGCGGTCTCGCGCAGCACGTGGTCGCCGCAGGGATGGCCGAAGCTGTCGTTGACCCATTTGAAGTGGTCGATGTCGACGAGGATCAGACAGCCGCGCTTGCCGAAGAGGGTCGCGAGATCGACCTCGCGCTCGATCTGCTCGTCGAAGGAACCGCGGTTGTAGATCTGGGTCAGCGGATCGATCGCAGCCTGGGCCCGCACGCTGTCGAGCTCTTCGCGCAGACTCTCGAGGCGGCTCGCCATCGCCGTGATCTGCTCCTGGTGGCGTGCCCCGCGCTCGGCCAGGAACTCGGTCAGCTGGGTCACCGTGTCCTGGGCCTCGGTCTTGATCTTTGCGGGATCGCCGCTGCGGACCGCGCCCTCGAGCCGTCGCATGCGATGGCTGATCCGACGATCGGAGATCTGCTCGGCGGAGAGCGAGCGGCGCAGCCCGCCGATCACGGCCCAGGTCGCCTCGCGAAACTGAGCGAGGGACGTCGTGACGGAACGGGCCTCGGCGATGCGGTGGTCCCGGAACGCCCGCCGGAGACCGGGGAGGTCGCGGCGAGCCGCTGACTTCACGACGCCGTCGGGCGGGGCGTCGCGGCCGGGCGCAGCAATGCCGACCAGCAGATGGCGCGCCCAGGCCTCGAAGAGCTTGGCGGTTTCCGAGGCGCGCAGCTCGCCGACGTCGAAAGCGTTCTCCCCGAAAGTTCGCAGCGTCTCGGCGATGAAGTTGAGGGCCCGGTCGGCGGGAATCGGGTCGGCGGCGGGCCTGGCCTCTGCCGCTTCGGTCGCATCGGAGGATGCGGCTGTGTGGTCCGCGGCGGCCGGATTCGCTGTGCGCTTTCGCTTCCCGAATATCATGCCGGGTCTGTCGGACGAATCCGGCCTCGGCCCGAGTGCGCTGTGCGGAGAGTGGCGGATCGGCAGACCTCTGCTCCGGTTAGCCCCGGACGCGCGCTCGGGCGATCACCGCACGGCGACTCCGGGGATGAGCTGCACTATGCTCGCGCGCGCCCCATCCGCCGCGTGCGACGAAAATCGAGAGACCGAGATGAGCGAGTCCGATAGTTCTGGTGGCCCCGGCGGTTCCGGTGGGCCCGGCCGGAGCGGTGGCCAGAGCGGTGTCATCGGTGCAGACCCGTCGGCGCCGCGCGCGCTGGTGCGCGCGATCGATCCCGGGAAGCTTCCGAAATATTTCGACGCGGACGAGATTTCCGCGCGCTGGGATCGCTTCTGGCAGGACGAGGGCGTCTACCACTACGACGCCGCCCGCAGCCGCGCCGAGACCTTCGTCGTCGACACGCCGCCGCCCACCGCCTCGGGCTCGCTCCACATCGGCCATGTCTTCTCGTACACCCAGGCCGACGTCGTCGTGCGTTACAAGCGCATGACCGGCATGAACATCTTCTACCCGATGGGCTGGGACGACAACGGACTTCCGACCGAGCGCCGCGTCCAGAACTACTATCACATCCGCTGCGACCCGAATACGCCCTACGAGCCCGGCCTGCGCTTCGAGCAGGCGAGCGCCGCCGACCGCAAGCAGCCCGCGCGCCTCGTCTCACGCCCGAACTTCATCGAAGCCTGCTTCGACCTGATTCGGGAAGACGAGCAGGCCTTCAGCGTTCTCTGGCACCGACTCGGTCTCTCCGTCGACTGGCGTCAGGAATATCAGACGATCGACGAAAACTGCCGCCGCGTCGCACAGCGCTCGTTCCTCGAT
The DNA here is from genome assembly GCA_031400655.1 of Deltaproteobacteria bacterium. Taxonomy (GTDB): domain Bacteria; phylum Myxococcota_A; class UBA9160; order UBA9160; family UBA4427; genus UBA4427. The sequence continues at coordinate 9,386 of JANNQH010000120.1, forward strand.
CTCTGGCAAAAGGGCCACGTCTACACCTCCGATGCGCCGACGATGTGGGACATCGACTTCCAATGCGCCGTTGCCCAGGCCGAGGTCGAGGACAAGCCGGTGGCCGGCGCCTTCCATCAGATCGAGTTCGCAATCGAGGGCGAGAGCGCGCGCATCGTGATCGCGACGACGCGGCCCGAGCTGCTGGCGGCCTGCGTCGGGGTCACCGCCCATCCGAACGACGAGCGCTACAAGCCTTTCTTCGGCAAGCGCGCGATCACGCCGCTTTTTCGTACGCCCGTTCCGATCTTCCCGAGCGAGCTTGCTGATCCCGAAAAAGGGACTGGCATCTTGATGGTCTGCACGTTCGGCGATCAGACCGACGTGCAGTGGTGGCGGGCGGAGGGGCTCGAGCTTCGGCAGGTGATCGGGAGCGACGGGCGGCTGCGGGCGGTCGATTTCGGAAAGGCGCCTTTTGCCAGTCTCGACGTCGCCCGCGCGAATGCCGCCTACGCCGAGATCGCCGGCAAATCCGTCAAACAGGCCCAGGCGCGGATCGTCGAGCTGCTGCGCGATCCGGCCGGCTCGGCGACGGGAACCGGCGCGCCCCTCGTGCGCGAGCCCGAGCCGATCCAGCATTCCGTCAAGTTCTTCGAGAAGGGTGACCGTCCCCTCGAGCTGCTGACGACGCGCCAGTGGTTCTGCCGGCTGCTCGACCGCAAGGCAGATCTGATCGCGAAGGGCGAAGAGGTCGAATGGCATCCGGCCCATATGCGGGCCCGCTTCCGCGACTGGACCGAAAATCTCTCGATCGACTGGTGTCTGTCGCGCCAGCGTTATTTCGGTGTCCCGATTCCGGTCTGGTATCCGCTCGATGCGAACGGGCGCCCCGACTACGATCATCCGATCGTCGCGGAGGCATCCGCGCTGCCGGTCGATCCGACGACCGACTTGCCGCGAGGTCATTCCGAGGCCCAGCGCGGCAAGCCCGGCGGATTCGTGGCCGACCCCGACATCTTCGACACCTGGTTCACCAGCTCGCTGACGCCCCAGATCAGCTCGCATTGGGGAACGGACCCCGAGCGCCACGCGCGCCTGTTTCCCGCCGACGTCAGGCCCCAAGGCCACGACATCTTCCGGACCTGGGCCTTCTACACGATCGCGAAGGCGCTGCTCCACGAGAACGACGTCCCCTGGCGCCACGCGCTGATCTCGGGCTGGATCCTCGACCCGGATCGCAAGAAGATGTCGAAGAGCAAGGGCAACGTGATGACGCCGCTGCCGCTGATCGAGACCTACACGGCGGACGCGGCGCGCTATTGGGCGGCCTCGGCGCGGCTCGGTGCGGATACGGCTTTCGACGAAAACGTCTGGAAGATCGGCAAGCGTCTCGTCACGAAGCTCTTCAACGCGGCGAAGTTCGTCTTGTCGCAGCCCGGCGAAGTCGCGCCGATCACCCACGAGCTCGACCGCGCCTTCGTCGCCAAGCTGCGCGAGCTCGTCGAGGCGGCGACGCGGAACTTCGACGCCTATCAATACGCCCATGCGCTCCAGGAGACCGAAACCTTCTTCTGGACGCGCTTCACCGACACCTACCTCGAGCTCACGAAGACCCGCGCCCGCGGCGAGGGCACCGGGACGGCGACGGGTCGCGAGGCGGCCCTGGCGTCGCAGGCGAGCGGTTCGGCGGTCGCCGCGCTCCGCCTGGGTCTCTCCGTGCTGGTCCGGCTCTTCGCCCCCGTGCTCCCCTTCATCACCGAGGAGATCTGGAGCTGGGCCTTCGCGGCGGAGCAGGGCGCGGGTGGGTCGGCCGCTCGGATGAGCGTGCACCGTGCCGCCTGGCCGGGCGCGGCGGATTTCCGGGGAACCCCGCCGCCTTCCCATCCGGAGAGCTTCGACGTGGCCATCGCGGCGCTTGCCGCGATCAACAAGGCCAAGGCAGATGCGGCGGTCTCGATGGGGCGGGAGGTCGCGTCGCTGACCCTCCAGGCGGCGCCCGCAACGCTCGGGATCTTCGCCGGGGTTCGCTCGGACGTGCTCTCGGCTGCTCGCGTGACGCGCTGCGAGGTCGAGGCCTCGGCCGCCCTGGCGCCGGGTGAGTTCGCCGTCAAGGCGATCGAGTTCGCAGACCGACCGGGCGGCGATACGTGATCGGGTCAGATTTTCGTTTTATATAAATAATTGGAGAAAATTTAATTAATTCTTCGAGCCGGGGGCTGAAGGGATACGATCGTTTCGATTTAAATGATATTTAATAGATAAATAAAGTTACTTTAAGAAAAAATTCTGGGAGTATAGAAATGCTCGATCTTTCGGAGGGGCTCCGGGCGACGAAGAAACGGCGGACCTTCGAGGACATCCTTGCGAACGGGGTCGCCCTGTTTCGGGAGCAGGGATTCCGGGGGACCCGGACCGAGCAGATCGCAAAGGCGAGCTCGGTCTCGGCGGCGACCCTGTTCAACTATTTCCCCACCAAGGCCGCGCTCGCCGAGGCCTGGGTCCGGGGTGAGTCGGATCGGGCGGTTGAGCGGTCTGCGAGCGAGTTCGAGGCGCGCGGGCTGCGACCGGCGCTTCGAGCCGCGTGTCGTGCGCTCGCCGGGCAGGTTGCCGATGCCCCGGCGCTTCGCCTCGAGGCCTGGAGAGCGACCGGCCGGGCGCGGGAACAGGCCTTGAGTGCGAGCCATCCCCTGATCGCCGGGATCCTCCGCGAGCAGAGCCAGGAACGCATTCGTCAAGACCTCCCGGCCACGCTGCTGGCCGAGCTGATTCTCGACGCGATCGAATCGGGAGTCGTCGAAGGGCTCCGGCTGGAGCATTCCGCCGAAAACCTCGCGCGAGGACTTCAGGCCCGGGTCGATCTCATCCTCGACGGGGCCCGCAAGCGCAACGAGCGCGTCGGGCTGCCGGGGACGGCGCGGGGAGTCGGCTGACTGCGTACGGCCCCGCCTGCGCAACTCGCGCCGCCCGTGACTGCAATCACGCGCGGCCTCCCCGTCCGACGCCGATAGCCGTGGGAGCTTCGACTACGGAGCCCTCCCGAATCGGGCAGGCTGGAGCTCGGGGATCACATGCCTTCGCGCGAAAAAGGGAAAGCCCGTGCTCGGTCCGAGCTCGCCGCCGCGCAGGCCGTTTCATTGCCCCCGTCGGTCGACGCCTCCGAGCTCTCCCGAAGGCAGCGCTCCGAGCGCGGGACTTCGCTGCGGAGCCAGCTCGCGAACCTTCCCCTCTTCGAGGCGCTCGAGCCCGCGAGTCTCCACGAGCTGATCCTCCGAGCTCGGGTCGTCACCCTCGAGGCCGGGAAGGTGTTATTCCGCCAGGGTGAGCCCTCGAATAGCCTCTACGTCGTTGTCGATGGCGCCGTCACGCCGATCGCGGAAGGCGATGCGCGTCGAAAGCTCGCGGTGCTCGAGCGCGGGGATTTCGTCGGGGAGATCGGGTTGGTGACACAGCAGCCGCGCAACGCGACGGTCGCGGCGCTGGTCGATTCGAAGCTGATCGCGATCGACCGCGGTGTGCTGTTTCCGCTCATGCGGCAGGAGCCGAAGCTCGCGCTCGGCATCTTGCGGCCCGTTCGCCAGCGGATGCTCGATCGCCAGATCCGGACGAACCTCTTCTTCGCGGCCTTCAGCCACGCCGAGCGCAACGCCGTGGCCCGGCAGTTCCGACTACTCGAGGTGAAGGACGGCGTCCGGGCCGTTGCGGAGGGCGAGCCGCCGGAGGGGCTGTTCGTCGTGCTGGCGGGCTCGTTTCGGAAGATCGACCGAACGAGCGGCCGAGAGCTCGGTCGCATCGAGATCGGCGACGTGTTCGGGGGTCCCTCGCTGCTCGAGGGGAAGCCCTCGAGCTGCGACATCGTCGCGAAGGGCAAGGCCTGGCTGATCGTGCTGGGCGAACGCCGCTTCCGGCGCATCGTCGACGCGAATCCGCGGCTCGTCCGCGTCGTCCAGCGCCTGTCGAGCAAGCCAGGCTCTGCCGTCCCGTCGCGGCCGCCCGCCCTCAAGGCTTCTGCTTCTCGGCCGCCGCTTGCTTCCCGCCCGGCTCGCCCTTCTCGCGTGGCTTCGGGAGATAGGGCTCGGCAATCCCGATCTTGATCGGCGCGCCGCGCGAAAGCTCGGTCGAGGCGAAGATCCCGTTCAGGACGCCCGTGTAGCCGAGCTCGAGATCGTTTCGCGTCCGGTTCGACAAGGCCTGCAGCGACTCGCTTTCGAGCGCTCGGGCGATCCGGAGCCGGGTCACCTCGAGCGAATGCACCGCCGCTTCGTCGAGTGCGCGGAAGCTCATCGCGAAAGCGGTCGCGCGCCCGCGGTACTTCAGCGTCGATCCCGCGATGCTCGTCAGGGCAAGTCGGTAGACCATGCCGTCGTAGGCGACGAAGGTCATCTGCATGTAGACACCGACCTCCTGGGGCCCGATGTTCGTCATGACCTGCTCGCGGCCGCGCCCTTCGAGACGGACGGCCGGAAGCTTCCCCAGCATGATCTCGCGGCGTCCTTGCACGCGGACGCGCAGCGCATCGGCCTCCTTCTCGAAGAATTCGTCGACCACCTTATTGACGTCGTCGCCCTCGCCCGCCAGCGTGAGCATCGCCTGCGCATCGCCGTCGGGAGACAACGCTGCGACGGCCTGTTGGCTGTTCATCGTCTCCCAGCCCTCCGGAAACCGGATCGAGAAGCGCATCTCGGGCTGCACGAAGAGCGGGCCGTCGAAGACCCCGCCGGCGGGATCGTCGCCTAATACGAGGCCATCGATGACACCGAGAAAACCGAGGGGGCGATCGTCGGCGATCGCCGGCACCCGGGTCCAGGCGAGGGAGGCCGCGCGATCGGACGCCAGGGCCGAGCGCTCGGGGCTCGTCGGGTGGGTTGCCAGGAAGAACGGCAGCCGCGACCAGCCGACCTCGTAACGCTCGAGGGCATCGAGCTTGCGCAGGAAGGTCGCGATGCCGCCCGGGTCGTAGCCCGCCTTCGCGCACAGGATCTGGCCGCCGCGGTCCGCGTCGCGTTCCTGATCCCGGCCATAGGCCGCGATCTGGGCCGCCCGCATCCAGCCGATCACCAGGGGATTGATGCGCTTGGAGATCTCGAGGCGCGCTGCCGCGTGGCGCTCGGCAGCGTGGGTGATCTCGTGGCCGATGACACCGGCGAGCTCGTCCTCGGACCCGACCAGCGCGAGCAGACCGCGGGAGACGTAGATCTTGCCGCCGGGCAGGGCGAACGCGTTCGGCACCGTCTGGTCGACGATCTTGAACTCGTACTCGAAGGGCCGCGGCGGCGCGTAGCGCAGCAGTCGGATCGCGACGCTCTGGACATAACGGTTGAGCGCTTCGTCTTCGACGATGCCCATCTCCGCCATGACGGCTTCGGTCTGATCGTCGCCGACGCGGCGGTCGTCGTACTCGGTGTCGAGGATGATCTTCTCGGGCTTATCGGGGTCCTTCTCCTTCTTCTTGTCGGCCTCGGCGTCCTGGTCGCCCTCTTCCTTCTCTGCGCCCTTTGCGTCGCCCGATCCGGTCTTGGCGGGCGTCTCTGCGCCCGGTTGTCCGGCGCCGGCGTCGGCACTGGGCTGGGCGCCTTCGGTGGCGGTCGATCCGGGCTGGGCCGAGGCGTGGGCCGAGGCGTGGTCAGCGGTGTCGTCAGAGGCGTGAGCAGCTGCCGCGGGTGGAGTCGGTGTCCGCGCAGGCGGGCGCGTCATGCCTCGCTCGGCGAAGCACCCCGAGGTGAGCAGGACGAGAAGCAGGATGAAGGGATGCTTGCCGGTCACGAGTGTGCGGACTTTCTTGGGCGGATCAAGAGACGAGTCTATCATCGGCCGCGCCCTCTGTTGGTGAACAGCTGGTGAACAGCTGGCCAACCGCTTCGCAACCCAGATCGGACGGGAGAGCACGGGGAAATGAATGAATGGACGCTGCGCCGGAGCACGCAGTTCCCGGGGATGCCCGGGCCGGTCGTCGTCTGCGTGATGGACGGTGTCGGCATCGGGCGAAAGGACGAGAGCGACGCCGTCTGGCTCGCCCGCACGCCGACCCTCGATCGCCTCGCCCGCGAGGTGCCCTCGGGTCGACTCGTCGCCCACGGCCGGGCCGTCGGCATGCCCTCGGACGACGACATGGGCAACAGCGAAGTGGGCCACAACGCGATCGGCGCCGGCCGGATCTTCGATCAGGGTGCCAAGCTCGTCGCCCGGGCGATCGCCGACGGCTCCCTCTTCGAAGGCGAAAAGGCAAAGACCTGGCAGGCGTTGAGCGAGCGTGTCCGCGCGCGCGGCGCGACGCTCCATCTCCTGGGACTCCTCTCCGACGGCAACGTCCACAGCCACATCGACCACCTCTTCGCATGCCTTCGCCGCTGCGACCACGAGTCGATCGAGCGCGTGCGGGTCCACGTCCTGCTCGACGGTCGCGACGTCGGCGAGACGAGCGCTCTCGACTACGTCGACGCCCTCGAAGAGCTTCTCGAGACGATTTCCGGCAAGCCCCGCCGCGACTACAAGATCGCCTCGGGCGGCGGCCGCATGACGACGACGATGGATCGCTACGGCGCCGACTGGGCGTTGGTCGAGCGCGGCTGGCAGACCCATGTTCGCGGCAACGCGCGCGGCTTCCCGTCCTGCCGTCGGGCGGTCGAGACCTTTCGCGGCGAGCAGCTGGGCATCGGTGATCAGCAGCTCCCGCAATTCGTCGTGGTCGATCGGGACGGCGGCCCGGTCGGTGTGATGCGGGACGGCGACGCGGTCATTCTCTTCAATTTCCGGGGCGACCGTGCCGTCGAAATCAGCGAGGCGTTCGAAGCCGATTCGTTCAGCCATTTCGACCGCGGCCCACGGCTCGACCTGTTATTCGCGGGCATGATGGAATACGACGGGGATCTGAAGCGCCCCGCGCACTATCTCGTGACACCGCCCGCGATCGACCGCACCCTCGGCGAATACCTCGCCCGCGCAGGCCTGCCCCAGCTCGCGATCTCCGAAACCCAGAAATACGGCCACGTCACGTACTTCTGGAACGGTAACCGCAGCGGTCATTTCGACGAAGCCGTCGAGACCTACGTCGAGATCCCCTCTGACGTGAAGCCCTTCGAAGAGCGTCCCTGGATGAAGGCCGCCGAGATCACCGATCGGCTCATCAGCGAGCTCGCCAGCGGCCGCTACCGCCACGCCCGGGTCAATTACGCGAACGGCGACATGGTCGGCCACACCGGCCACCACGAGGCCGCCGTCCTGTCCGTCGCAGCCGTCGACCTCCAGCTCGCGCGCCTGCTGCCCGTGATCGCCTCGCTGCAGGGCGCTCTCATCGTCACCGCCGACCACGGCAACGCCGACTGCATGTTCGAGCTCGACCCGAAATCCGGAATGCCCGTCCCCGCCGCGCGCGGCGGCTTCAAGCCGAAGACGAGCCATACGCTGAATCCCGTGCCATTCCACATTTTCGCGCCCGGGGCGAAGCTCGCCCTCGACGCGCGCGTCGCCAAGCCCGGCCTCGCGAATCTCGCGAGCACGGTCCTCTATCTGATGGGCTATGAAGCGCCGGCTGACTTCTTGCCGGGTCTCGTCACCAGCGGTCGCGCTTGATCAGAGATCCGCGTACTCGATCCGTCGGATCGGGTTCGTCCCGTCCCAGCGCGCCGCGTCGGCAATTCCGTTCGCGAAGATCTCGCGCAGCATCGGATAGGACTCGAGGAACTCGATCCAGACCTCGGGCATCGCTGAGGACTGGAGGTAGAAATACCGGAAGCCGCCCTTGTCCTTCATCGAGCAGATCCGCTCGAAGCCCTGCTTGCGCGCACGCTCGACGTCGGCCTCGACGTTCTCGATGAAATAGGCGACGTGGTGGACCCCGTAGCGCCCGGCCTTGATCCAGGACTGGTAGGGCGTCGAGACGTCGGGCTCGTTCAGCGACTGCACGAGCTGGATCTGGAGATTGCCCTGATAGGCAAGCGCCTCGTGGATGCGCAGCGTGAAGTCGCGGCCGTCGAAATTCGTCGCGAGCTCGATGTTGCGAAAATTCGTCCAGGGGCCGAGGCCCGCGTGTCGGAGCCAGTGCTCCATCGCCGCGTCGATGTCGGGAACGAGGTAGGCGACCTGGACCACCGGTCCGAAGCCCTGACCGATCGGGTTCATCGAAACTCCAGTCTTTGCGTATCGAGCCCCGCGCGCCGAGCCCCGTGTGGCCCCTTGGCACTCGATTCGAGAGAATGGCACATGCCCAGCCGGCCGGAAGGAGTCGAATCGATTGTCGCAAGCGAAGCCGTTGGCACCGCTCGAGCCGGAGAATCTGCTCCACCAGCAGTGTGGCCCCGACGTCGACTGGTCGCGGGTCAACACGGCGGAGTCGATCGTCGGTGTCCAGACGCCGCTGTCGTGGTCGTTCTGGGACGAGGGGGGCGAGCTGGGATTCCGGCTCGCCTACTGTGAGATGGGCCTGCTGGCGGCCGAGGAGCTGGCGATTCCGGCGCGGGTCGACGACCAGTTCACGGCCCTCTTCTACGGTCGCGGCGCCACCAACGTGAGCGCCTTCCGCCGCGCCCTCGACGCACTGCCCTTCGCGGCGACCGACGACGCGGAGGCGAGCTTCTTCTCGTCGCGGAGCGATGCCGGGCGGGTTGCCGCGTCGAGAAAACGGCGCGCGAATGCCTCATTGCGATTGCCGATCGCGGCGTTGCGGCTTCCAGGACGACTTCGCCGCATGCGCGAGCGGAGTCGACGGGCCTGGGAGGCGTCACTTTCCGAATTACCCCACGCCGATCTCACCCGCGCCCACCATCGCTTCGCCCACGCCCTCCCGCGCTTCTCCGACGAGGTGGCCGCCCAGATCGTCGCCTCGACCGTCGCGACGATCCTCTTCGGGCGCCTCCAGCGACTGCTCGGCCGCGCCGGCAAGCCGGAGATCGCGAACGATCTGTTAGGGGGATTTGGCGAGACGGAGGAAGTTCGCACGTCGGCCGATCTCTGGGAGGTGGCCCATGGCCGGCTCCCCCTCGCGACCTTTCTCGCGCGCCACGGCTTTCGCGGGCCCGCCGACGGCGAGCTCTCGAGCCATTCCTGGCGCGAGGATGCGGCGCCCGTCGAGGCGCTGTTCGCGCCCTATCGCGAGCTTCACGAAGAGAAAAGTCCCGGGCGAGCGGAGGCCGGGCGTGCGGCGGCTCGGGAGCGAGCGGCCGCCGAGCTCCTGGCTTCAGTCTCGGGCCGCGATCGCGTGGCCGCGCGGCTGCTCCTCGCGCTGGGGCATCGCTACATCCCGCTGCGCGTCGTCGCGAAGGCGGCCTTCCAGCAGACCTTCGACGTTGCGCGGGCAGCGGCGAGGCGGATCGGTGCGCTGCATGCGGCAGCGGGACGGATCGCCGATCCCGACGACGTCTTCTTCCTGACGCGCCACGAGCTGCTCGAGCCGCCGGTCTCCGCGCGCGCAGCAATCAGCGAGCGACGAGCCCTCAGAGCACGTTATGCGGAGATCGACCTGCCCGTCGAGTTCCGGGGCATGCCGCAGCCGATCGTGTACGCGGCGTCGAGCGCGATCGACGTCGGGACCGTCACCGGCCTCGGCGTCAGCCCCGGTGTCGTCGAGGGCATCGCGCGCATCGTCCACGAGCCGGGGGACAGCGAGCTCGAGCCCGGTGAGATCCTCGTCTGCGAGACGACGGACCCGAGCTGGAGCGCCTACTTCCTGCTGGCTGCGGGTGTCGTGATCGACATCGGCGGGTCGCTCTCCCACGGCGCCATCGTGGCCCGAGAGCTCGGGATCCCCTGCGTCATCAACACCCTCGACGGCACCCGCCGCCTGCGCACCGGCGAGCGCATCCGCGTCGACGGCGGCACGGGGCGGGTGGAGCGACTGTCTTGAACGAGCCTGGCGATCCGGGAAGCCGTCGAGCGCTGCACGATCTCCTCGCCACCCTCGCCGAGATCGACCGCGTGCATCTCGGCGCGGACCGCGGAATCCGCGAGCCCGCCGAGGTCGCGAGTGGAATTCGGTTCCTGCTTCATCTATTGGGCGGCGGGCTCGACCTGGCATTCGAAGCCGATCCCCGGCGACCCGAATTTCGCCCCACGATGTCGGCTGGCCGCCGCTACTACGGCGACAACCCCGACGCGATCTACCAGTCGACGACGATCGACCCGACGCTCGCCTATCGAATCCGCGCGAACACGACCGGTGCCGTCTACACGTCTTTCACCGTCGAAGGCGGCGGCAGTCTCGACTCGCGCTACCCGCCCGGTCGGGTCGTCTCGAGCCTGAACGACACGAAGCTCGGCATGGCGTCGGACGGAAGCTATGAGCTGATCGCCAGTGCCGAGCCCCGATCCGGTTCCAGACCGTGGCTGCCGCTTGCGCCGGATGCGTGCTCGATCGTGACCCGCCATTACTTCGAGGGCGATGCGCCCGTCGATCGCCGGCTCGCGATTCCGATCGAGATCGAGCCGATCGAGGTCGGAGAATCCGGGGCGCACTCGACTG
>JANNQH010000121.1:0-3767 GCA_031400655.1 Deltaproteobacteria bacterium
CAACCCGGACTGCCGCTACCAGAATTGCTGCCTCGACGGGAACCTCGAATACCGGATCCGCGGCCAGCGCGGCAGCTCGACCTATCTCGGCATCGGCAGCTATTTCGGGAGCTACGGCGATCCGTCGCCGTCGGGCTGCAGCGGCTACATGGACTCGGCAGACCTCCAGCTCGACACCGACGGCCGCTTCGAGATCCTCGTCTCCGCAAAGCCCCAGCCCGGCAACTGGATCCCGATGCAGCCGCATACCTCGAGCCTGATCGTGCGCGAGTTCTTTCTCGACCAGGCGACGGAAGTCCCGGTCGAGCTCGAGATCGAGTGCCTGGGCGTTTCGAGCCCGCCCCCGCCCCTCGACCCCGCCGACCTCGATCGCGCGCTGCAGTCGGCGGCGGTCTTCGTGAAGGGCTCGGTCGGTCTCTTCACGACCTGGGCGGAGAACTTCGCGAAGCACCCGAACGAGCTGAACGCGCCACCCGACTCCGTGCGCGGCCCCGCCCACAAGGCCACCAACCAGGTCTTCTACCACGGCTACTGGAAGCTCGCGCCGGACGAAGCCCTCGTCATCACGGCGACGCCGCCCGTCTGCCGCTACTGGAACTTCCAGCTCAACAACTACTGGCTCGAATCCCTCGACTACCGCTACCACCCGATCACGGTGAACAAACACAGCGTGAAGCTCGAGCCGGACGGCTCCTTCCGGATCATCGTCTCGGCCCGCGACCCGGGCTTTGGCAACTGGATGGACACGGCGGGCCATTTGCACGGCACGATGGGCCTGCGCTGGAACATGGCCTTCGACCCGCCGCGGCCCGACTGCCGGGTCGTTCGCTTCGAGGATCTCGTCACCGGGCAGCGAGCCGGGCGCTAGCTCGAGATGCGGGATCCGTCGGACACGTCGGACGCGCGGCTCGACGAGGCCTCGCTCCTAGCCGAGGCGCGCGAACGCGCGGGCCAGAGCGAGTTCGGCGACGAGTCGTTTCGCGAGCCGCTGCGCGTTCTGCTTCGAAGTCTCGAAGAGGAGGCCCGCCTTACGCCAGCGGGCCGCGCCGGCCAGCGCGCGCGGATCGTGGGGCTGCTCGTCGCCCGGCTCCAGACCCATGCCTGGCTCACCCGTCATCCCGAGATCGAGGACGAGCAGGTCGATGTGCGCTTCGTCGTCGTCGGCTTTCCGCGGACGGGCACGACCCTGCTCCAGCGCATCCTCGCGCGGGATCCGCGCAGCTCATCACTCGCCTGGTGGGAGTGCCGACATCCGGCACCCTTCCCCGGCTGGACCCTGGCCGATGCGAAGCGCGTGCGTGATCCCCGCATCGCCGACGCCGAGGCCCAGGTCGCGGCGATGCTCGCCCACAACCCGGCCCTCGCCGCCGTCCATCCTCTCGACGCGCTCGCACCCGACGAGGACCTGATGCTGCTCGAGCACGCCTTCCAGTCGTCGACGCCCGCCGGCTCACTGAACGTACCGAGCTATCTGCGCTGGCATCTCGCGCAGGATGGCCGCGCAAGCTATCGCGATCATGCGCGCTTCCTGCGCTTCCTGCAGTGGCAGAAGCGCATGCGGGGCGAGCCGGTCGGCGGATTCGTCTTGAAGGCGCCGCATCACATGATCCACCTCGACCGGATCTTCGAGCACCATCCAAGCGCCACGATCGTCCAGACCCACCGCGATCCCCTCGACACGCTGCCCTCCCTCGCGAGCATGTCCCTCGAGCTGCGGCGGCTGACGAGCGATTCCGTCTATCCGCGAGAATGTGCGGACTACGCCCTCACGACAGCACGCGCACGGCTCGAGCGGCTCGAGCACGTGCGCCGGGCGATGCCGGAGAAGCGTTTCATCGACGTCTGGTTCGGCGACGTCGTCCGGGATCCCCTCGCGGTGGTCGAGCGGATCTACGATCGCGTCGGGCTCGACCTGCCGCCCGGCGTGCGAGACCCCTTGTCGCGCTTCATCGCAGAAAACGGTCGCGACCAGCGCCCGCCCCACGGCTACACCCTCGAGCAGTTTGGATTCGACGCCGACGACATCCGACGGGAGTTCGCGGCATACCGCGCGGCGCACGTCCTCCCGCACTCGCCGCCGGATTCAGCGCGGCCCTGACTGCCGCGCCTGGTCGCGCCGCGCTTCCCCGACCAGCCACTCCGGATGCAGCGCCTCGATCATGCGCCGGATCCCGTCCCGCCAGTCGACCCGACAGGGACCGGCGAGCGCCTTGCGGAGCGTGGGATCCGAGGGCCGCGTCCCCGAGACTTCGGGGGTCACCACGAAGCGTGCCTCGCAGCCGGTGAGGCCGGCCATGTACTCGCAGAGCGCGCGCATGTCGACCGGATCGTCAGCGGCCCAGTTCACGATCGTGGCCGGCACGGAAGCCCCAGCGACCAGGCCCGGGAGGTGGTCGAATAAATCGTCGTGATGGATCGGACTCGGGCGGGTGGCGCCGTGGGGCCCGAGCGGAACCGGGCGCCCTGCCCGCATGCCTTCGAGCAGCATTGCCGGAAGGCCGCCGTTGTCGCCGTAGACGACGTTCAGGCGCGTGATGATCGTTGGCAGGCCGAGCTCCTCGGCCCAGAAGCTGGCGACGGCTTCTTGCGCGAGCTTCGAGACGCGATAGGTCGGCGAGTAGGGAATCGGTGCGTCGCCCCCGAGCGGGTCCGACTCGTGAAGGATGCGATCCGGGTCGACCGGCTCCGCGTAGACAGCGCGGCTCGAGGCGACGAGGCACGCGCGCGCGCTGCGGAAGCGGCTCATGAGGTGACCGGTCCCGTCGCCGTTGATGCGGATCGCATCGGCAAAGGAGAGCTTCGTTCCGATCGCCGCGGCGAAATGGAGCACGAGCGTGAAGTCTCTCGGCAGGTCGGCCCATTCGGGAGCCGCGAGGTCGACGCGGCGGGTCCGGATACCGGCCGCTTCGACGCGCTCGCGCTCGCCCGCCTGACCAAAGCGGGCGATGCCCCAGACCTCGTTGTCCCGCGCGATTCGCTCCGCCAGGGGAAAGGCCACGCGGCCGGCCGGGCCCGTCACGAGGATCTTCTCGCCACGAAGCGGAGCCGAAGGCCCGCTGCGATGCGTTTCCATACCCGCCTCCTTCCGCCCGTCGCCTTCGGGTCCGTCGTCGCCGGACTCCCGCAGCCTACCGCTCTTCCCTAGTGTCGCGGGAGCCTCGAGCGCGGCCACCGGCCGGCCCGCGCACGACACAGGAGCACGCGCCTTCGATGTGGAACCCCGCTGCCCGCCCCCTGCTCGAGGGGCTCACTGTGATCGAACTCGGCGATCGCGTCGCCGCGCCCTACTGCGGAAGGCTCTTCGCCGAGTCGGGCGCCCGCGTCATCAAGATCGAGTCCCCGGCCGGCGACGTCACGCGAAGCTGGGGACCCTTCAAGGGCGATCGACCCGACCCGGAGCGCAGCGGCCTCTTCCATTTCCTGAATGCCGAGAAGCAATCCGTCGTGCTCGAGCTCGAGTCCGAATCCGGACAGCGCGAGCTGCGCGACCTCGCCGCCGGCGCCGACATCCTGATCGAGAGTCAGCATCCCGGCACCCTCGCCCGCCTCGGCCTCGACTACGACATACTCGCCCGCAACAACGCGAATCTCGTGATGCTCTCGCTCACGCCCTTCGGCCAGACCGGCCCCTACCGGGATTGGAAGGGCTACGACCACAACGCCTATCACCTCTCGGGCAGCGGCCATCGCTACTGTGGCCGCCCCGGCCAGGCCCCGCTCGAGCAGGGCACCTTCCTCGCCGACTTCTACGCCGCGATCGCCGGCGC
>JANNQH010000122.1:0-6639 GCA_031400655.1 Deltaproteobacteria bacterium
CCAGAAGACGGGCGCCCAGCTGGCAGCCTGCTTCCAGCGGCGGAGCTGTTCGAGGCGCTTCTGCTCGCGGGTCATGCGCGCGCACCCGCATGCAGTGCGACCAGATATTCGCCGCCGACGACGCGGCCCAGGGTCTCGACTTCGAAGCCCGCTTCGCGGGATAGCGCCGCGAGGTCCGCCTCCGCCAGATAGAGCCAGGGAAAGGGCTCGCCGCGCAGCCCGCGGTAACGGGTCGAGAGCACGATCTCGCCCCGGTTGGGCGAGCGATCCTCCTGCTCACCGTCCCACGCCTCGCGCAGCTCGCTCGAGTCCGCAATCACGAGGCCGCCCGGATTCAGATGTTCGCGCAGACGCGTCAGCAGCCAGCGGAGCGGGACGACACCTCCGGCGACGCCGATCGTCTGCATGCCGAAGAAGATCGTGTCGAAGCGCCCGAGCCCGCCATCGGCGACATCGTCGCCCCCCGCGCCGAGCCTCATCACGTCGAATTCGCGCACGTCGAGCACCCCCCGCTCGCGGCAGAGCGCGACGCAGGTTGGGCTCACGTCGATCGCCACCACCTCGCAGCCCTTCGCCTGGAGCGCAAGCGCGTGGCGCCCGGCGCCAGCTCCTACGTCGAGCACACGGCCGCGCGCCCTTGCTACGGCCAGGCGGTCGAGCTCCGCGAGCTCGCCTTCGAGTGTGAAGTATTCGCCGGTCTCGATCTCGAACTCGACACCGTCGGCGCGCAGCGCACGGACCTTTCGCGCGCGGCCGTCGCGGTGGTGATCGAGCAGGGCAGCGGCCAGCGGCTCCGCAGGCGGAACGCGACGCGGGAGCCGCGGGAGCCCCTTCCACCGCAGGGACCCATGAGGAGACCCGCCCTGGCTTTTCATTCGGACCTCAGTGGGGCTCAGGGGGGGGGTTAGGCGGGTTAGGCGGAGCTAGGCGTCGCGCAGCTCGTATTTCAGGTGGCGCGAGAGATCGCCGGCGAGCTTCGGCTTCATGCGGCGTTCGGTGAAATGCCAGCCGTCGGATTCGGTGTAGGCGAACTTGTCTTCGTAGGCGCCGGCGATCACGCATTGGAGCGGGAATCCGTCGACGGCTTGCATGACGGTAAAGCGCGAGCGGGCGAAGCAGCTGCGGCCGTCCTTCGCGAACTCGAGGATCAGGTTCGTCGTGACGTGTTGGGTCATCGGCGATCCGTCCGCGTAGAGCTGGGTCGCGCGCTGGTAGATCTTCTCGATCTCGGCGCTGCCGGTGCCCTGGACGTCGCCCTTCGGACCGATCATGCTCGCCTTCTCGAAGAGGGCCGCGAGCCCCTTGAGGTCGCCAGCGTCCATCCGCTCGGCGTAGACGTACATGAGATTCTCGATCGCAGTGCGGGCGTTGGCGGGGTCGAGCGGATTTGACATACGGACTCCCTCGCGTGCAGGTCGCTGGATATGAGGCGATGGAAACGAAGGCGTTGAATACGAGGCGAGGGTCGCTGGGACGGGGTCGGACTAGCGGACGGAGGACGGCCGTTCGGCCGGCGCTGCCGCGTCGTCGACACAGCGGCGCCATTCTTCCTCGCCCACCGCCTCCATGTGGTCTTCCATGCAGCTCTTGAATCGGAAGCCGCAGTTCATGCACTCGAGATAGTGATGCGTGTCGATGCCGCGACCCGATGCCACCTCGATCTCGGCGCGCACCCAGAGACGGCTCGGCCGCGCTGCGACCTCGCAGGCTTCACAGTAGAGCGTGAACAGGGAATCGATCATCGCAGTCTCCCGGTCCCACCATAACCCATTCCACCCGCCCGCGAGCAGCCAGGATCGGCGACTTTTCGTGGCGCGCAGGCATCGCTCACGAGCTGGCGAATCGTCAGCAGAGGGGGAGCAGAAACCGGCCCGGCGCCTCAGGCCGCGGGGAACTGAAAGGGCTCGGCTCCGGCCCGGTCGCGGGCGAGCCGGAAGCCCTCGGCGTAGAGGCTCGCGATCCAGGCCCGGGCCTGCTCTACCGCGAGCACGAGGGCCTCGACACTGTCGCGGCCTTCGAGGGTCCGCGGACGGTGCACGTCGGCGAGTGCCACGCGGCATTGCCAGCGGTCGCCGGTGGGCGCGAGCTCGGGCGTCCCGATCACGAGGCTGAGGCGGCGCGGCCTGTCGCTTCGCGGATCCGGCGCCGCCAGTCCAGCCGCCTCGAAGACGAAGATCTCGACGCTCGCCATCGCGCCCTTCACAGCTCGCCCGCCCCCGCCTCGCGGTCGCTGTGGCCGAGCGAGCGCTCGGGAGCGATGCGGTCGCGAATCACCTGCTTGATCTCCAGCAGCTCGGGAAAGCGTCCGGTCGCACTCCGATCGAAGACGACCTCGCCCTCGAGCCGCACCACGAAGACGCCCCCCACGCGCCCCGGCACGAGCGCCACCTCGCCGAGCTCCGCCTCGAACGTGACGAGCAACTCCTGAGCGAGCCAGCCCGCCCGCAGACCCCAGCGGCAGCCGGTGCAGTATTCGATCTCGACGCGGGGCGTGCGCACGGGCAGGGTCATTCGAGCTCCTCCGACGCGATGGGATGGGATGGGACACATCGAGCGCGACGATCGCGTCCGCCTGCGCCCGACCTTTCGCGAATCAGATCCGACGGTTGCGGTCCGCCCCCGACATCAGGAGCTGCGCATAGCGCCGAAGGAATCGCTTCTGGCGCTCGATCTGCTCGGGCGCGAGGGGATCGAAATCGAAGAGCGAGCGGAGCAGCGGCGCCATCGCGAAATGCCCGAGGATGACGTGGATCCAGGCCGCCACGGCGAGCGGCCGCTCCTCCTCGGTCCAGACGCTCTCGCCTTCGTCCTGCATCGCCAGGAGCCCGCGCGAGACGATCGGGCGCAGCCAGCCCTGGGCGATCTGTTCGAGGGAGGCGCCGTCGGTCAACGCCTCGTGCTGGATCAGGCGGGCCAGATCGGGATGTCCCGCGAGATGGTCCATGATGCCGTCGAGCATCTCGCCGGTCCGGTCCTCTCCCCGGGCACCGCTCTTGGCGAGCCCGTTGATCAGATCGAAGAGCGGCTGCACACCGCGGGCGATCACCGCTTCGTAGAGCGCCTGCTTGCCTTCGAAGTAGTTGTAGAGGCTCGGCGCCGTCAGCCCCGCGGCCCGGGCGATGTCGCGCACCGCCGTGCCCGCGAGGCCCTTCCGCGCGAAGAGCGATTCGGCCACGTCGAGAATGCGGTCGCGGGTCGTCTCGGTCTCGTTCGCAGGACTCGTCATTCAAAAAGCCTCGATGGTCGGATCGGCCCCGAGCTATGGCCGATTCGGAAGCGGTGGCCGTTGTTCTCCTCGACGGTGAACTCCCGCATGCCCCAGGGATGGGAGGCGATGTCGGCGAGGATCCGGACCTCGCGCTCGCGATAGCTCGCCAGCACGAGATCGGCGTTCGCGACCCGTACGAAGACGCAGCAGCGCTCGATCGGACCCGTCTCGCGCCGCAGGAAGATCTCGGTCTTGCCGTTATAGACGGCCCCGTACTCCTCTTCGTAGAGCCAGGCGATCCGGAATCCGAGCACGTCGCGATAGTAGGCCTGCGTCGCGCGCACGTCGGCCACCGGCAGCTCGGGCGTCGCGAAGAGCCACTCCGTCTCTGCGACCCGGGTCGAGACGCCCTGCTCGTCGACTTCGCGGATGGCCAATTCACACGCCTCCCGTCGCCCCAGCGTCGGGCGACCAACCGAAGACCGCCTCGAATCGCAGCCGGTTCGGCGTCCGCAACAGCGAGGGGGCCCGCCGAACATACTCCTCGGCGCGCGCGCGGGGTGGGCCGTCGAGCCGCTCGAGGTGATCGATCAGCTCCGCCCAATCCGGCCGCGCGAAGCACCCGTCGGGCGTCCGCGCGGGCAGCGCCGTCCACAACACGGCGTCGAGCGGTCGCGGAGCGAGCCACTCGGCGATCGCCCCGCGCACCGCCTGCGTCGCCTGCCCCGATCCCTCGCCGAACCCCGGCCGCGCCTCGACCCCGATCCAGTCGCCCACCCGCTCGGAAGCAACGCCTTCGCGCCGGGCGAGCTCGTCGACCGCGTGCGCGAGGGAATCGACCGCGAGCGGCGCCCAGAAGGTCCGGACCTGCGCGGCGAGGGAATCGATCACGAGTGTCACGCGACCGTCGAGAGCGACCCGGGAGAACTCGATCGGCAGCAGCGGCCCGGCGTACTCGAACGCCGCGGCGAGCGGCAGGGTGCGCGGATCCCAGAGCAAGGAGCCCCACGCGAGACAGCCGATGCGCGGCGCCGCCAACCCCGTCTTCTACCGGTCGTAACCGAAGGCCGGCGAGAGCGTCTTGCGCACCAGCTCGTCGATCTCCGCCGCCTGCCCGTCGTCGAAATAATCTTTGTAGCCGCCGACCTTGGCGCGCCGGACCTTGTAGGAGTTCGGATCGCCCTTCTTGCCGGGCTTCATCCGGCCACCCGCGAGCCAGTAGGTGTTCTGCTCCTCGAGCTTTCGCATGTTCTCGAGGCTCGCGTACTCGACTGCCGCCGCGATCGCGTCACGCCGAGAGGGTGAACCGCCGATGAAATCCATCACGCGCGCAAGGGTCTCGGTCGGGTTCTCGCGCATGTCCTCGTAGCGGACGATCAGGAGATCCTTCACCTTCGGCGCCTCGCGGGCCCAGAGATTCAGGTAGTCGATGACCTGCGGGAGACCGCAGGCGGGATCCATCACGAACGCGAAGGGCGAGACCTCGGCGCCATGGGGCGGGTAGTTGTTGAGCTTCTTCTTGGCGCGCCGCATCCGGTGCTGCCATTGGAAATACTGGGAAACCGCGATGTCCTTGGGACTGCGAACCAGGAGCACGACCTTCTTGTCGTAGAAGGAGGCCTTCGAGTCGAACTCGCCCGTGTAGTCCTTGATGTAGTTGTCGTGGGTGAAGAAGATCTTCGGGATCGAGGGCTCGCGGCGATGGTAGTTCGCGAACGCGAGCAGGATCCGCTCCGGAATGCCGTAGACCAGCTGGTAGTAGCGGGAGATCATCACGCGTAGCCACGTCCGACCGCTCTTGCCGAAGGACACGATGGCGACGTCCGCCGCGGCGAGACGCGACGTCTCGTCCCGCCCGCGCAGCCAGCGCTCGATCCGGATGCGCCGCGCCGCGGGCAGGAAGAAGAGCAGCGCCATCAAGACTTCGCGGCTCGCCTTCTTGAGAATCGAGTTCATTCACGCCCCGTTCGATTGCGATCCCGTCGCCAGACCCCTCGGGCCTCGCGAGGGCGCGGGATTTCGCAATCTATCACAGCTTCCGGTACCCCCCTCGATCGGAACGGGCGAAGCGCGCTCGTTGGTGTCAAAGGCCAGTACCTCGCATCCCGAGCGCGAGAACGCTGGCCCCGAGCCGCAACGAGCGCGAAACTCGCAGCCGGACAGGGGGGATCCGATTGAATTCGAGAGAGCGACGACCTTTTCCCGGGCTCCCGCGTGCGAAGCTCTCGCGCTACCTCGTCTCGGAGATGTGGCTGCCCGCGCTGTTTGCGACGGCGGCCTTCGGTCTAGTCGTCCTGCTCACCGACCTCCTGGGCTATGCCGACCTGATCGTCAATCACGGCCTCGACGTCCAGGAGGTGGCGCACCTCGCGGGTCTCCAGCTGATCCCGACCCTCGCGAGGACGCTGCCCTTCGCCGTGCTCATCGGAATCCTCGTCGGGCTCGGCCGGCTCGCCGCCGACCGCGAGCTGCTGGCTCTCGAGGCGAGCGGCTTTTCCCCGAGACAGCTCGCGCTGCCGGGACTGGTCTTCGCCCTCGCCGCCACGCTGCTCTCCGTCTACCTCTCGGTCGTTCTCTCACCGGACTCCCAGCGCCAGGTCCGCGAGCGCATGCTCGAGCTGACCCGGGAGCGGCCGGGTCTGTCGCTCCGCGCGGGCCTCGCTTCGAATCTGGATGGCTGGCGGATCGAGGCCCGCAAGGTCGACAAGGACGGCTCGAAGCTCGAGGGTGTGCTCGTCTACATGCCGACCCTCGACGAGACGATCTTCGCGCAGCGCGGCACGATCCTCGAGACCGCAGGCGCCCCGCCGGCCACGCCCGCCCCTTCTGATTCCCCTGATAAGCAGGCTTCGGCCGGAATGCACGCTGCCAAGCGGATCGTGCTCGAGGACGGGCTCATCCTCTTCAACTCCGAGGATCGGGCGTCGCTCCTGCGATTCGAAAGGCTCGAGACGCCGCTCCCGACCACCCGACCCGATGAGCACGTTCCGGTCGATCTCGTCGCCACGCTGCCGTTTTCGGAGCTGCTACAGCTCGCGCGCCAGAAGCCGGATTCGCGGAGCAGCCGTTGGTACCGCAGCGAGGCGCACCGCCGCGTGGCCCTCGGCGCCGCCGCCCTGCCCTTCGGCCTGCTCGCCATGGGTCTCGCGCTCGGGGGCCGCACGCAGTCGCGCTCGACCGGGACGGTGATGGGCATCGCCGCCGCGATCGCCTACTACGCCCTGGTCCAGCTCTCGGAGGGCCTCTTGCGCAGCGATCGGACGCCCGTCGCCCTGGCGCTCTGGCTTCCGAATCTCGTGATGACCGCCGTTGCCGGCGTCCTGATCGTCGCCGCGGGGCGGCGCACGTCCGACGGCGGCCGCGGCGCAGGCAAGGGCAGCCGCACGCTGCTCGAGCGCTTCGGCGTCGTACGCACGGGGATTCGTGTGAAG